>DAOWMR010000269.1 GCA_030642995.1 Spirochaetales bacterium | reverse complement strand
ATTCCAGAGTTCCCTTAACGGTGTCTGTTGAGTTTATTACCCAATCGTCACCACTAAGTATCTTGTTCTCAAGAACAACTGTTGCTGTTCCATTTTCTCCGGTCGAATACCTGGAATTGATCCGCCGTTCTCACGGATGTTCTTGGCGATTTCCATTGGGTTGAGAGTAACCTGCGTATAGAAATACGCAAAGAATACTATCAAGACCGTGTAGGTTATTATGTAAGCTGCGCCGCTCGGCCGAAGCCAAACTGAGAATGTCTGCAACCAGCGAATACTCGGTCCAAGGCTCTGGGCAATTTGAAGCGGAAAGATCAGGATGGAACTCGCGAAGATAACCGGAATAACGCCCGATGGATTGATCTTGAACGGCACATACGTGTTCTGAGCTCCGTACATGCGTCTCCCGACAACCCGTTTTGCGTAGTGGACGGGAATCTTCCTTTGGCCTCGCTGTTCGTAGATGACCAGGATAACCACACCGACGAAAATTCCAAAGACAACGATGATGAAGACCGGATTCAACTCGCCACGCTGCACGCTCTGGATCAGAACCCAAACACCCTTCGGCATTCGCGACACAATCCCCGCGAAGATAATCAGCGAGATCCCGTTCCCGATTCCCCTCTGGTTGATCTGTTCCCCCAGCCACATGAGGAATATCGTTCCAGAGGTGACGGTGAGCATTGACACAAAGGTGTACAAGCCCCGAGAGAGCGTGATCGCATTCGGTATGCTATCGGCATAGACCGTGACGGCAAAGCCCTGGACGAGACAGATAGCAACCGTCCCGTACCGGTTATACCGTTGGATACGTTTTCTGCCGCCTTCTTCCTGCGAGATTTTCTTCAACTTTGGAAACACCAGCAGGAGCAACTGCATGATGATGGTCATGCTGATATACGGCATGATTCCGAGCATGAAGACTGAGAACTGCGAGAATGCCCCACCTGAGAAGAAGTCCAGGTAATCGGTCACCGTCAGGCCGCCGGATGCGTTCTGAGTCAGGAAGTACGCCTGCAATGCGCTGAGATTGATGCCGGGGATCGGCAGGGTTGAGCCGAGCCGATGGATCAGCAGGATACCCAACGTAAAGAGGATACGATCCCGGAGATCTTTGATACGAAAGATGTCGGATAGCGGATTGCCAGCCATTCGCTACTTGCTGTCCTTTTCAGCTGCGCTCGACTCAGATGAAGCACCTGGGTCAGCTTTCTTCGGCGCACTCTTCTTCGGAGCGCTTTTCTTCGGAGCGGAAGCCTTACTCGGTTCTGAGTTCTTGGTTTCCACAGCGGCCGGATCCTTCGATTCAGCCGGGGCTTTCGCTGCGGCTGCCTTCTGCTTCTTCGCGGGAGATGCTTTCTCTTTTGCGACCTTCGGCGCGGCCTTCTTCGGCTCCGCCTTTGCTTCAGCCTTCGGCGCGGCCTTTTTCGGTTCTGTCTTCGCTTCAGCTTTCGGCTCGGCCTTCTTCGGCTCCGCCTTTGCTTCAGCCTTCGGCTCTGCCTTCTTCGGCTCCGCCTCCGCGATTTCCTTACCGGCGACATTGTCTACGGTGCCGCCTGCAGCTACGATCTTGGCGGCAGCAGATCGGGACACACGAATACCCACCACGGTGAGCTTCTTGCTGACTTCCCCATCGCCGAGAATCTTCACAAGCGAATCCCGATTCCCGATCAATTTCCGATCTCGGAGTGTCTCGAGGTTCACCGTATCGCCATTGCTGAATTTGCTCTCGATCGAATTCAGGCTCACGACAACGTACTCTTTCTTGAACGGGTAGTTGGAGAATCCACGGCGCGCAACCCTGCGGTAGAGTGGCATCTGACCGCCCTCAAATCCTGGGCGCACACCGCCACCGGATCGAGAGTTCTGTCCCTTGGTGCCTTTGCCCGAGGTTGTGCCGGTTCCGCTTCCCCTGCCTCGGCCGAGTCGTTTTCGCTGTCGAATGGCTCCCTTCGGGGGCTTAAGCGTCTCCATTACCTATCTCCTCGTACACAACCAAGTGCGCGATCAATCGAATCATCCCGCGAATCGCGGGGTCGTCGTTTTTCACAACAGACTGATGCATCTTCCTCAAGCCCAGCGATCGCACGGTCTTCCTGTGCGCCGGCTTTGCGCCGATTGGGCTACGCGTAAGGGTGATCTTGAGCCGTGCCATTTCTACCCCCACATTTCCTTGACCGACTTACCGCGGTCCCGCGCGATTTTTCGAGCGTCCATCAGACCGGTAAGGCCCTCAAATACGGCCTTCACGATGTTGATGGCGTTCTGGCTGCCCAGAGACTTGCTCAGGATGTCATTGATTCCGCCGACTTCCATGACCGCACGTACCGGACCACCGGCAATGATCCCGGTTCCTGGAGCGGCCGGCTTGAGCAGCACCTTTGCGCTTTTGAACTCACCCTGAATCCGGTGCGGAATGGTTGAGTTCTTCATCGGCACCTTGATCACGTTTTTCTTTGCCTTCTCAACAGCCTTGCGGATGGCCTCGGCCACATCATTTGCCTTGCCGTATCCGTACCCGACCGTACCATTCTTATCGCCCACTACGATGAGCGCCGAGAATGAGAAGCGCCGGCCACCTTTGACAACTTTCGCAACTCGGTTGAGCTTGATTAGCTTTTCCGTAAAATCTCGATCGTGATCCACCAGAGCCCCCTAGAACTCAATCCCGGCTTTGCGGGTGCCGTCGGCAATGGCCTTCACCACCCCATGGTAGAGATTGCCGTTTCGATCAAACACCGCACGGGTGATCTTTTTGTCTTTCATCATCTTGCCCAACGAGGCTCCGAGCTTCTCACCATCCGAGACAGTCGGCCTCAGACCCTTCGTCTCGCCGCTCTGACTCGATGCCGAAAGTAAGGTCTTTCCTTCAAGATCATCGATTACCTGAACGTACAGGTGGCGATTGCTCTTGAAGACGCTGATGCGGGGCCGCGCCCCAGTACCGGAAACTCTCTTCCGGACATGGAGTTTTCTCCTCGTGCGTCGCCGGTTCTTCATTACCAGTCGTTTCATGCGTCTACCCTATTTCACGCCGGCCTTGCCGACCTTTCTGCGGACGTGTTCATTCTCATATCGAACACCTTTGCCCTTGTAGGGCTCCGGAGGCCGTATGGATCGAATCTCGGCGGAAGCCTGACCAACACGTTGCTTGTCGATGCCCTCAATCTTGACCTTTGTCGGACCATCGCAGGTAATCGACAGATCATCCGGAATCGGATACTCGACCGGATTTGAGTAGCCAAGATTCAACACCAGAATCTTGCCCTGCACTTCCGCACGATAACCCACTCCGTTGATCAACAGCACCTTGCTAAATCCGGCACTCACCCCGATGACCATGTTGTTGACCAGATTCCGGTAGAGGCCGTGCATGCTCCTTGCCCGCTTGGAATCGTTCAGGCGCTCAACAACCACCATCTCGTCCGCAACTGCGATCCTCACTTCGGGTTGATAGTCCTGTGTCAGCACACCCTTCGGTCCCTTAACCGAGACGGTGGATGCTTTGACATCGACGCTCACCCCTTGGGGGATCGCAACAGGCAGCTTACCTATTCGTGACATACTCCCCTCCTACCAGACCGAACAGATCAGCTCACCGCCAACCTTGCGCTCCAACGCCTTTCGACCAGTGGTGACTCCCTCGGATGTCGAGACTATCAGAGTGCCGTACCCGTTGAAAATCCGGGGCATTTTCTTGTAGCCCGAGTACACACGGCGACCCGGGGTTGAGATCTTCTTCAGCCCATGAATAATCGGGTTTGCCTCATCATCGTATTTCAGAAAGATGCGAATCACCGTAAGCGGCTCCTGCGTAACTTTCTTGAAATTCTTGATGTACCCTTCGTTCTTCAGAATCTTCACGATTTCCAGCTTCAGCTTGGAGGTTGGGATGTCCACCTTCTCAAACTTCGCCATCGCGCCATTCCGTATCTTCGTCAGCATATCTGCAACAGGATCAGAAACGCTCATACACCTCTCTCCTACCAGCTCGACTTCGTAACGCCGGGAATCATGCCTTCACTCGCCAGCTTCCGGAAGCAGACGCGACACATCTGGAACTTCCGCATATATCCGCGGGGTCGTCCGCAGACTCGGCACCGTCGAACCAGACGAGTGCTGTATTTGGGGGTTCGCTGAGCCTTGATGATCAGGGACTTCTTTGCCATTGTGCCTGTCGCCTCCTACTTGCGGAACGGCATGCCGAGCTTATCCAGCAACCGCTTCGCTTCTTGGTCCGTCTTGGCAGTCGTGCAGATAGCGATATTTAAACCACTGATCCGCTCGATCTTGTCATAATCGATCTCGGGGAAAATGATTTGCTCCGTCATCCCGAGCGCATAGTTACCGTGTCCGTCGAAGGAGTTCGGATTCAGACCCCGGAAGTCCTTGACTCGTGGCAATGCAACATTCACCAGGCGGTACATGAAGTCATACATTCGATTGCCGCGTAGTGTTACCCGCGCGCCAACTTCCATGCCTCCACGAACTTTGAAGTTCGCGACCGACTTCCGCGCCTTCGTCTTCACCGCCTTCTGGCCGGCGATCAACGAGAGCTCGGAAACTGCAGCATCAAGCAGCTTCTTGTTCTGAATCGCCTCGCCGACACCCATGCTCACAACGACCTTGTCCAGCCGAGGCAACTGCATTGGTGAACGGTACTGAAACTCCTCCGTGAGCTCTTCCTTGACCTTCTCGTTAT
>DAOWMR010000451.1 GCA_030642995.1 Spirochaetales bacterium | reverse complement strand
TCTTGCGCGAACAATTACTCTCACCGAGAACGAACCTCGAGAGGCGTACGACATGCTCTCCGAAGCGGGGATTCCTCCCGGGGATTCCCACGTCATCGGCATCACCGGCCCGCCCGGTGTCGGAAAGTCCTCCCTCGTGAATGCGATGATGACCGAGTTCCGGACACGGAGAGAGACCGTCGCAGTTCTTGCAATTGACCCCTCCTCACCCTTCACAGGCGGCGCCCTCCTGGGTGACCGCATCCGCATGAATCTCCACGCCGGCGATCCCGGGGTGTACATTCGGTCCATGGCCGCTCGAGGAGTACTCGGAGGGCTCTCCCGGGCCGCCTGGATCGCTGTGCGCGTCCTGGCCACCTGGGGCTTCGACTGGATCGTCATAGAGACCGCCGGTGTCGGGCAGAGTGAGATTGACGTCGTGGACCTGGCAGACACAACGGTCCTGGTTCTCTCGCCCGGGCTCGGCGACGACGTGCAGGTCATGAAAGCCGGCATCATGGAGGTGGCGGACATCTTTGTGATCAACAAGGCCGACCTCATCGGTTCAGAGCGCGTCCGCAACTCGCTTGTCTCGATGCTCGCCAACGCCGGCGACGGATCCAACGTCTTCTCGACAATTGCCAACGCCGCGCGGAGTTCGAGCGGAGTACCGGAACTCACGGATGGTCTGATTGCACGGATCACTTCGCTTGTTGACTCGGACCGCCTCACGGCACTCCACGCGAAACGCACACGGGTCGAAATCAGACGCGCCGCTCTCACGCTGTTCGGCGAAATGGTGGACGATGCACTGGACAAGGACGGGGCGGCAAACGAGGCGGGCGCCGATACGCCCGGGGCCGGGGCCGACATCATCCATATTGACCCGCTTACCGAGGCCGAACGAATTGTCGCACAACTCATCTCGCCCGACGCGGGCGGAGATCCGGGGGAGGAGCAGTGGTGTTGAATCGACTTGATCATCTTGGAATTGCCGTGAAGAACCTCACAGAGAGCATTGCGGCATATACCGCGCTGGGGCTCGAGCTCGAGGGCACCGAGGAGGTGCCGGAGCAGAAGGTCAGCGTGGCCATGTTTCCCTGCGGGGAGAGCCGGATAGAGCTCCTGGAGTCGACCGACCCCGACGGGCCAATTGGCAAGTTCGTCGCAAAGCGCGGCCCGGGGATCCACCATGTCGCGTTTGGGGTGGACGATATTGAGTCGACTTTGGAACGGCTCGCGTCGAGCGGCGTTCGTCTGATTGATAAGAAGCCCCGCATCGGCGCCGGGGGTGCGAAGATCGCTTTCGTTCACCCGGCGGCGACCGGCGGCATTCTCGTGGAGCTCTGCGAGCACGGGGCCGGGGTTCCCGGGCATGAGACGGAGGAGTAGGCCGTGGCACGCAAGTTCTGGATTGACACCGACGTGGGCAGTGATGACGCGGCGGCTCTCATCATGGCGCTCAAGGCCCCGGATGTCGACGTGATTGGTATATCGGCCGTTGGCGGCAATGTCCCGATGGCGCAGGCCGCCAAGAATGCGCGCTTTGTTGCCGAGCTGTGCGGCTCGTCGGTGCCGGTCTACCCGGGTGCTGAGACTCCGCTGGTGCGGGAGCTCAAGACGGCAACCTGGTTCCACGGGGAAGACGGGTTGAGCGGCTCCGGCGGTGAGCCCCGGCAGCAACCGGAGACCACTGACGGCGTTGCGGCCCTCCTGGACGCAAGCCGCCGGCAGCCCGGCATGGTGCTGGTGACCCTCGGTCCGCTCACCAACATCGCGCGGGCGATAGAAATTGATCCCACCTTCCCCGATCGGATCTCACGATGTGTTGTCATGGGCGGAGCGGCCTGCAGCTACGGCAACGTGACGCCGGCGGCCGAGTACAATATCTGGGTGGACCCGGAAGCCGCGCGCGAGGCGTTCCTCTCAGGGTTGCCCATTGAGATGGTAGGCTGGGAGTTCTGCCAGGGCGAGTACGGCCTGGACGAGGCGGAGATCGAGCTGATCAGGGAGATCAGGACGCCGCTCTCTCAGTTCGTACTGGACAGCAATCGGACCGGTATGGAGGGCTACTACAAGCAAACCAGCGAGTACCTCCTCTCCTTGCCCGACCCCGTGGCCATGGCGATAGCAATCGATCCGTCAATCACGACCGAAACCGCACTCCACTATGTTGAGATTGAGACTCAGAGCGAGCTCACGAGAGGCATGACTGTTGTGGACATGCTCGGCGTCGCCGACAACCCGCGCAACGCACAGATCTGGGAGCGGGCTATCGACGCCGGAGAGAATGTGGCAATCACCTGGGAAATTGATATGGCACGCTGGAAGGCGCTGCTCTATCGCTCCCTGAAGTAGTTCATCGGAGGGACATCATGTATTTCTACGATCCATCGGAACGTGAAACCAAGGAACTCGCACCCGGCATCGACGCCCGGACCTTCTGGGGTGAGAAGATGCTGGTATCGATGGTTGATCTGGCGCCGAATATGCCGCTCCCTGCTCACAGCCACCCGCATGAACAGGTGGGAACCGTTCTGGAGGGCAGCCTCACCTTCACCATTGCCGGCGAAACGAAGCAACTCGGACGGGGCGACGTGTTTGTCGTGCCCGGGGACGTGGAGCATTCGGCCCATACCGGACC
>DAOWMR010000409.1 GCA_030642995.1 Spirochaetales bacterium | reverse complement strand
GGTTTCTTACTCGCACCCCGGTGTGGGGTCAGATGCGAGAGGTGTGGCTGCGGGTCCATCGCACCCCGTTTCGCGCATCATCGGACTACCTCCCACGCTACTTGCTCAATTGATTATCAACACGCTTCGGGCCAGTTCCGATGAGTTCGACGAACTCGCTTGCAGACTCGCGCAGGACTAGAAATCTGAACGCCCGGGAGAAGAGCTACAGTTGAATAGATAGCCCCGTAACGGCGTTGCCACTTCGCACGGTCAACGTTCCTTGGTATATTCTCGCTCAATGAATACTCCCAGTTTCACGAAATCCGAGGATCTCAAGTCATACGCAATCCTCTCCTGCCTGTTTGCAGGCACGATTGTCGCGGCGAATCTTATGGGCACGAAGGTGATCCCGTTCTTCACCATCGGATCCTTTCAGCTAGCCGGTTCGGTGGGTATCTTTTTGTATCCTCTGAGCTTCCTGATCACGGACATCGTGGCTGAGATCTACGGACCCAAGGCGACGCGGGTGCTAGTCACCGGCACGCTCATTGTGCTGGTCATCGTCCTCGGAGTTACCGCGCTGGCCACGGTCCTTCCGCCGGCCGAGCGGTTCGCGGCTCAGAACGAAGCGTACGTCGGCCTGTTCCGGGGATCGCTCCGCATCATCCTCGCAAGCATCGTAGCGTTCACCCTCTCCCAGTATCACGATGTGTGGGCATTCAATTTCTGGAAGAGAAAGACCGACGGTCGCTTTCTCTGGCTCCGCAACAACGCATCAACGATCGTAAGCCAGTTGATTGACACGGTACTCTTCATGCTCATCGCATTCTGGGGCGTGAGTGATCGGTTTACTCTGGCTTTCGTTCTCGGCAGTATGGTTCCGCCCTACTACCTCTTGAAGGTGCTTGCCGCGGCGCTCGACACTCCGCTTGTTTACCTGGGGGTTCGTCTCCTGCGGCAGAGTCAGGACCGCAACTCCCACCGGCATCAGGAAACGATGGCTGCTACTGCCCCGCCGGCGCCGTAACACCGGTCGCAGCGACAAAGGCTGTGATGGCGTCCGCCGTGGCCGTCTGCTGCTCCACGTGAGGCATGTGACCACACTCCTGCACCGCAACCAGCCGGCTCCCGTCAATGAGAGCGGCAAAGGTCTCGGCGTGCCGAAATGACAGAATACGGTCGTTCTCTCCCCAAACAATGAGCGTCGGCACAGCAATCTCCGGTAAGAGCCAGTCAATGGGATCGCGCGCGATCGCATTGCGAGTGATGTTCGCAAGGGCTCGGACGCCGTTCTCTGAGTAAAAGGTTGCCGAGGCGATGTAGTCGATCAGGTCCTCCGGAATCTTTTCGGGGTCGTGGAAGACATTCAGCCGAACCGCGACGTCAATGAGTGTCTGACTGTGAAGATTGAATGAGACGTTGACTAGATCCCCGGTGTTTGAAAGAAAACCCACGATCTCGCCGGCCTCGCCGTCCAGACCGTAGGGAGCAATCAGGACGAGTGCGGAAATCATCCCCATTTCACCGTCCAACGCCGTGTAGACCGCCGCAATTTTCCCGCCAAGCGAATGCCCGATCAGGACGAACTCATCGAGGCCGAGGGCCTCAATGAATCCGCGAACGAAGTTCAGGTAGTACGAAAGGTCATACTCAATATCAGGCTTGCCGGAGCGTCCGAGCCCGGGCAGGTCCGGTGCAATGACCCGACGACCGGCCAAGTCGTCCTGGATGAAGTAGGCTTCGTATCCGCATCCCGAGTACCCGTGGAGCCACAGGAACGGAGGGCCCGCTGCGCCTGGATTGAAATCGAAATAGTGAATCGCAACACCGTTGACCTCAACGGATCGCTCGGAAGCCTCCGGCAGGTTCTCCACGACGGGCGGCTCACCTCCAACACAGCCTCCGAGGGCGACGGCGAAAGCTGCGAGGACTACCAGTATTCGACGCATGTGCGCCTCCCTCGCGATGACTATACACTATCTCGAGAGGAGTTCCTTCGCCGCGGCATCCTGCACATCGGTGATGAACGGGACACCGGTTTCTCGCTCCGTTTCACGATTCCCGGAAGCAATGTCGTCCCGACTGATCTCCGAAACACTGAATTTCCGCGCGCCTGCCATGAGTTGCTGCAGCCCGGCCGAGAGTTTGTCGGCAAGGGTCCACATGGCGATTGCCCCGTACGGGATGTTTTTCATCTCATCTTCGCCGACGTGATCCTGAACGTCATAGTACCCATAGAAGATCTCTTCCGGATACCGACCGACGTCCGTAACCGCGCCCGGCAGGCGTTCCCAGTGGGCGCTGAGTTCGGGGAGGTCCGGCTTCATCACGCCTTCGATATTGGAGCCGAGAAAGCCGGGAATCATGAGCGCCCGACCCATGCACACGAGCTTGGTGAAAGGTGCTCCGAGAGCAAGCGCCTTGAAGATGTGATCCTCACGAGCAAGCCCTCCCGCAAACGCCATGTCCACGACAGGTTTCCCGGCGTCGGACAACATCCTGGCGTATTCCGCCGCTTTGGCATGAAGGAATATCGAGGGGACACCCCAGCTTTCCATCATGTTCCACGGACTCATGCCGGTTCCTCCGCCTGAACCGTCAATCGTGAGCAGATCGAGTTTTGCCTCGGAGGCATACTTGATCGCCATGGCAAGCGCTTCCATCCCGTACGAACCCGTCTTCAGCGTCACGCGCCTATAGCCCAGCCCTCGAAGATGCTCCACCGATTTCATGAAATCAGTCTCAACCTGATCTGCGCTCTGGAGTTCGGTGTACCCAAGCCGGCTGTGACGCGCGAAGGCCTTGATCCCATGCTTTTTGAACGCTTCCTGAACCCTGAACGTGTCTCTATGCCTGACTTTGACATCGATTTTTGCATGGATCGCCGGGAAGAGGTGATCCGCTACGTGCAGGAAAAATACGGGCGCGACAGGGTGGGGCAGATCATCACCTTTGGTGCGCTTTTGTCCAAGGCGGC
>DAOWMR010000125.1 GCA_030642995.1 Spirochaetales bacterium | reverse complement strand
TCGGGTCGCGCGAGGTCAACGGCGTGAGTTGGCGGTAGACGTAGGGCTTTGCCGCCGGCAGCACCACCCGCACCGCGTCTGGAATGGGGGAAAGCACGGCGACAGGCGTAGTTCGATCAAGAACGGTAACGGACTCGCCGGCGCGAACCCGCCGCAGTTCGGCACTCAATGTCGCCTTGAGCCTGGCAATGGTGATTGCGTGCATATGACTATGATATGACCATCTGATGGTCATGTCAATCCGGCAGGTGCGGTTCAGGGCCTGACCGGATACTCCACCCGCAGCCCGGGGAAACGGGCGTAATCCCGATCCGTGGTGACCCATGTACAACCGTGTTCTATCGCGAGGGCGGCAAACCAGGCGTCGGGTACGAGATTGCCCTTTACTCCGGATGCGCGCAGGAGATGGGAGAAAATGGACCAGTGGGCATCCTGCGGGACAATGGGAATCATCCCGGGCAGTTCGGTGATTGACCGACAGAACTCCATTGCAGTGTCAAGATCTGTGGGCGGATTGAAGATCTTGGGATGGGTCACGATCCTCAAGAAACCGGACAAGACCAGCGGCGCATACCCGACGACATCGGCTCCTGATAGACAAGCCTCCAGGTGGTCCCTAATCTGCCTGTGATGGATCGAGTCTTCACGATGAGCGTAGAGATAGATATTGACATCAAAAAGGAGCATTCAGTTGTCCATCGTCTCGAGCAATGCCGCGGAATCATCCAGATCCACCCCGGGCTGAAGGCCTTGCCCACCAACCGTAACCAGCTGAAACGATCGTTTCCGTGACGGCCTGTGCGGTCCCGAGAGCTTCTCCTGAAGCGCTTCTTCGATGAGTTTGGTCAAGCTGATGTTTCTTTCCAGTGCGGCCTGTTTGGCAGCCTTCAAGAGCAAATCGCTCAGGCGGATTGTTGTGCGCATGAGCATATGATAGTAGTGTGACATAAATATGTCAACAATACTGACATATTGCCGTCATCTCAACTTCGTCCGCGCGCTTGAGCGTCTCCAATCATCCGGCTATGCTCTCGATCATGGCCACGGAACCCGATTTCACCGTTGACACTCTCGGAAAAGCCAAGATTCCTTCACCCATCACCTACTCAACCGTTGAGGGTGATGCCATCGCAAGCTACGTTCGGGACGATGAGCGCGTCCTCTACGACATCGAGGCGGATGTGCAGGGGGAGAGCAAAGCCTACACGCCCGCCCAGCTTCTCCAGAAGGCAGGGCCACGCCAGAAGATCTACTTCTCTCCGAGTCACGTCCATGCGGCGATTGTCACCTGCGGCGGACTGTGCCCCGGTCTGAACGACGTTATCCGGGCCATCACGAGATGTCTCTGGTACCGCTACGGCGTACATCGGATCAGCGGGGTGAGATATGGTTACCAGGGATTCCTTCCGGAGCAGAACATTCCAACTATGGAGCTCAATCCGACCGTTGTGGATGACATTCACAAGATCGGCGGTACGGTGCTCGGGTCATCTCGAGGCGGCGGCGATCAGACTGAAGCCATTGTCGACACGATAGAGCGGATGAACGTCAACATGCTTTTTGCAATCGGCGGTGACGGTACCCAGAAGGGAGCCCTCTCCATTGCCGAGGAGATTGAACGGCGTGGCCTGAAGATCTCAGTGATCGGTGTGCCTAAGACCATCGATAATGATCTGGCGTTCATTCAGCGAAGTTTCGGATTTGAGACGGCGGTGGCCGAAGCGACGGGGACTGTCTCCTCGGCGCACACCGAGGCCCACTCTGCCATCAACGGCATCGGACTCGTCAAACTCATGGGGCGCGATTCCGGTTTCATCGCCGCGCACACTGCCCTTGCGAGCCACGAGGCGAACTTCGTCCTCATTCCCGAGGTCCGCTTCGAGCTCGACGGACCGAACGGCCTCCTTGAACACCTGAAGAAACGCCTCGAGCGTAGTGGCCACGCCGTGGTTATCGTGGCGGAAGGCGCGGGCCAAGAACTCATCACGGCCTCCGACCTCACCGATGCGTCGGGTAACCGCAAGCTCGCTGACATCGGGGTCTATCTGAAAGGGCAGATCACCAGCTATTTCAAGAAGATCGGGATGAGCGTGAACCTCAAGTACATCGACCCGAGCTACATCATCCGGAGTGCAGTCGCGGCGCCAACCGATTCCCTCTACTGCTCACGACTTGGCAACAACGCGGCTCATGCGGCAATGAGCGGAAAGACGAAAATTATCATCAGCCAGGTGAACAATGTCTTCGTGCACGTTCCCATCCAGATGGTGGTCTCAACCCCCAATCGTGTTGACCCGGAGTCCAGTCTCTGGCGCGACGTGATTGAGTCGACCCATCAACCGTTGACGATGACCAACGAATAGGCGTTCCGGGTGGCCTGCCGCAGGCTTTCCGGACTGCAGATCGATTGAATATTCTCGCCTCGCAGGGGTAGTAACCGTCGAGCACGGTCAACGAGGGGACGTCATGACAATCACGAATATCAGGACCACCGTGAAAACTGGAATCGGAGCCGCAACAATCCTTGCGATTTTTCTCGTCATGGGGTGTGCGAGTTATGGCGGCGTTGACGCCACAACCGCTGCCGTCGGGCCCGACACGGCGCCGGATGTATCCGGGCCTGCAGTCGCCGATACCGAATCCCCGGCCCAGGCCGAGGACACCGTGAGGGAGGATGTTCAGGTGCAATTTGTCGGGGTTTGGGAAGGATCTCTGAAAGTGCAGGGCGCCGAGATCGATATTGTCGTGAAGTTCCTCCAGGATCCAACCATGGCCGCCGCGGCTGTGGACCTTCGTTCCGTCGCAACTATGGATATTCCGGTGCAAATGGCCTACGGACTTCCGCTCACCAACGTCAGTGCCACCGGTAATTCAGCAGGATCCGCAGTCCACTTCGAGCTGGCCACCTCGGGCCCGACCCTCGTTGCAGACGGAGAACTATCCGACGATGCCACGATTTCAGGTGTCTTCACTCAAGGGCCCGCGTCGGGCGAGTTTGCGATCACGCGTGTCGCGGATCTTGATGCCGTGGATTTGCCGGATGCAGGTGAGACAACGGACGGCTCGGAGACCAGCGTCTCCATTGAAACCGACGGCGTCACCATACGCGGCACGCTTTTCACGCCGGAGATCGGCACGCAGACGCCGCTGGTGATCATCGTCGCCGGTTCCGGCCCGACGGACCGAGACGGTAACAGCAGGCTCATTCCAGGCCGAAACGACAGTCTCAAACTCCTCGCAGAGGGACTCGCGAGTCACGGCATCGCGTCGCTGCGATACGACAAGCGGGGGCTTGGTGAATCCGCCTACGAAGGAATGCAGGAAGAGGACCTGATCTTTGCCGATTTCGTGAACGACCTCCTCTCATGGGTTCTGTGGGCCGACGCGAGAGGCGATGTGTCGGACGTATACCTTGCTGGTCACAGTGAAGGAGGACTCATCGTCCTGTCGGCCCTTGCATCCGATCTCGATCCTGATGCGGGGCTCGGTGTAGATCCCGCAGCGGCGCGTCTGGCCAGGGATATTGTCTCGGGCGCAATCTGTATTGCCGCCCCCGGCCGAACACTTGATGCCCTCACCCTGGAGCAGCTCGAACGCAGTCTGGGTCCCGACTCGGCGCTCTTCGCAAGCGCACAGGAGATATTCGCGGCTATCCGCGACGACAGCGAGGTCCCGGAGGTTCCGCCGGAACTCGCACCATTCTTCAGACCGAGCGTGCAGCCCTACCTTCGATCAATCATCCAGTTTGATCCGATTACGTTGATCGCAGCTATCGCACAGCCGCTACTCGTGGTAACCGGTGTGGAAGACCTCCAGGTTCCGGTCTCCGATGCAGAGGCGCTCTCGGCGGCTCACCCCCGATCACAATTGGTGGTCATCCCCGGAATGAACCACGTGCTGAAAATGGTCCCGGCGGCGGACCTTGCTGCAAATCAACGGGCCTACGCCGATCCCTCATTTGAGCTATCTGAAGAGCTGGTGAACAGTGTGTCGGAGTTCATACTCGGCCAATAAAAAAAGCCGGTACTCACTACCGGCTTTCTGATCTGCTACCTCAGGTAGCATCACTTGGTGTTTAGCGCGTTTCGCGCTGAAGAAATTGGTCGAAATGCCGGTACGACCGGCGCTGGAAGACTGGCGGCGTTTTCATCTCCACCTCTTGCATGTAAACCAATCTTACCCTCCCAAACTTAGTATAACACGTTACCGCCACGCCGTCAAAGTTTTCCGCTACAATGGTGCGATGCGGAATCGATTTTCGACCCACATCGGGCTTCTCTGGCTCTTCGCCCGGCGGTGCATTTTCTACAATCTTGCCCTCTCGCTTCTCGGGGCGAGCGCTCTCTTTGCCGTGTCGCTCGCCTCTGTCGATGCAGGTCAGGCGCTTTCCGATTCCGCGGGCCGGGCGCTGAAGGTAGCGGCGATAATGGGAGCGATTCTCATCATGACCGCCGGTCAGGCCTTGGGCCTGGTCGCCATGCGGCTCTTTCACGGGAGGGAATTGCCCTACTATGGGAACGCCGGACTGGGCGAGGGTGTCCTGGCCGCCGGCGCCTGGGTGGTGGCTCTCGCGGTGGGCACGGTTCTGTTAATAGCGGGGTTGATGTGGACCTGATCCGCAAATTGGAGGTAGACAGCCTCACCCATTCGTTCGGCCGGCACCGGGTGCTGGCAGGGATCTTCCTCCAATGCGAGCCCGGTGAGATTGTGGGTGTGCTGGGGCCAAACGGATGCGGCAAGACCACGATGCTCCGCGCGCTGTTCGGAGTTCTTCATGCCGATTCAATGCACCTTGCCCTCGGTGGTAGGACGCTGGATCACGCCTACCGTACCGAGCGCCTTGGCCATCTCGCCCAGGAACCTTTCCTTCCTCGTCGAATGACGGTCAGAGGTGCGGTGAAGGGTTTGCTCGGTGAGACCGAGATCTGCCGGACCCTCCTGGAGCATCCACGAATCTCCCCAATCCAACGACAGCGCATCGGATCGCTCTCCGGGGGGGAACAACGTTATCTGGAAGAGATGCTCATTGTCGCGTTGCCGGCGCCTTTCATCTTTCTGGACGAGCCTTTCACCGAGATTGAGCCCATCCACCGCGAACCGCTCAAGGAGATGATTCGGCATGCCTCACACATCGATCGTAAGGGGATCCTCATTACCGATCATGCCTACAGAGACGTTCTGGACACCGCCGACCGAATCGAGGTATTCGCCGGCGGCGTTCTTCGATCCGCCTCAGGCGAGGCGGATCTCAAACGGTGGGGCTACACGCCGTGACCGGAAGCGAATGACTTCATGTATTGCGTGAGTGTTTCAACGCTCTCAATGGAAAGTGCATTGTAGAGTGACGCACGGATCCCGCCGACGCTGCGATGGCCCTTGAGACCGATCATCCCTTCAGCCGCCGCACCCGTAATGAATTCGCCCTCCAATTCTTCGGTTGGAAGACGGAAGACGACGTTCATGGAAGATCGATTTGCAGGATCCACCGGGCAACGGAAGAAATCAGGGTTCTCGTTGATCACTCCGTACAGCAACGCCGCCTTCTTGTCGTTGGTCTCCTCTATCGATCCTGCGCCCCCCTGATCCCTGATCCAATTCATGACCAGGCTGAGTGCGTGGATGCAGAATACCGGCGGTGTGTTGTAAAGAGATCCTTTGTCGGCATGAGTGCGATAGCTCAGATACGCCGGCAGACCTTTGCGACCCGCCTGGATCAGATCCTTGCGGATGATGACGATGGTAAGGCCGGCAGGCCCGAGGTTCTTCTGCGCTCCGGCAAATGCCAAACCGAACTGACTCATGTCCACCCTCCGGCTGAGGATATCGCTGGACATGTCGACGAAGAGCGGTACATCACCTGTCTTCGGGAAGGACTTCCATTGCAGCCCGCCGATGGTCTCGTTGCTCGCGATGTGCACGTAGCGTGAACCGGCCGATGGCCTGACCGTCTCCGGAGAAGGGAGGGCCGTATAGCTGGACTCCGCACCGTCAAAAAGAATGTTGGCGGTTGCAACGGCGTTCATATCGTCGAGCGCTTTCTTCGCCCAGGAGCCGCTCACCACGATATCGGCATGTTCGCCATCCGACAGGAAATTCATCGGGATCATTCCGAACTGCAGCGTGGCCCCCCCGCCAAGAAGCAACACGTCATAGTTGTCGGAGAGTTCCAGGTGCTCACGAAGACCGTTCAGGGCCGCGTTGTGCACCGCGTCGTACTCCTTGCTTCGGTGACTCGTTTCAACGAGAGAGAGGCCCATGCCGTCGTAGTCAACCATTTGGTCCCGTAGTTCCTCGAGAACCGGGAGCGGAAGGGTGGATGGTCCCGCGTAGAAATTATGCTTTCTCATCTTATCTGTATCTCCTCACGTTGATGAATATCGCCATACTATCGCCGAGGTGTCGGGGGGTAAAGGGACATCAGAATCTCCGGATTCGCTCTGTCAAATCCCTACCCCCAGGGCCGCGTACACCACCGGGTAGGACCGTATGTAGGCAAGATCCTTCACCCCTCCGTACCACTGCATCATGAACCCCACCGTCGACACCAGATGATATCTTCGAAAATGACGCTGGATCTCCGTCGCTACATCCATAATGAAACCGTTGTTCCTCGCATCCAGGCTGGAAGAGAAGGTGTGGCAGTACCCGAAGTACAGACCGGGCTCGACGGTCCAGGCCCCCCCGGCGAATACCCGGTACTTGATCCCGGCTTCAACCTCGGTGAAATGGATATCGTTTCGGGGAATGATGTGCTGCCTGTCGTCCCAGTAACCAAGATCGATATCCTGGGGCAGAAACAGCGCGGCATAGTGAACAGCGATACTTGGAGCGAGCCAGGGGATCAGATAGTACTCCGCTACCAGTTTCACCGCCGGGGAGACCCGGCTGAGGAAGAGAAGACTCGACTCTTCCGGAAACCCCTCCTCCAGGGAAGCTTCGATCAACCCGGGAAGCGCAACTGCGGCAGAAAGAGACAGGTCAAAGCGTTGATCCCGGAGCTCTTCCGACATCACCAGGACAGGAAGCAGCAGCAAAGACAGCAATATCAACCGTTTCATGAAATGCCTCCAGCAAAGCATGCAATAGGAGCACTTCTGCGTCAAGAAGACCTTCAGCCATTAACACTCGACTCACACCCTTCCCGGGCGGTACCTTCAGAATCAACTATGAGATCAATACTAGCGACTATTATGGTGATCGCGATCGCCCTCGTATCGGTTGGATATGCCGGCGCCCAGGACCAGGCGGAGGAGAGCGCAGACGACCTCAACTGGGCGCAGGTTCGGTACGTCGAAGCGGTGCAGGCAACCGACGGGACGTGGCGGTTTGACGTCACCGTGGAACACAATGACGAGGGTTGGGATCACTATGCCGACGCGTGGCAGGTGGTTGACCCCCGGGAGATGCAGGTTGTTGCGGAACGCGTGCTCCTGCACCCGCATGATAACGAGCAACCCTTCACGCGAAGCCAGTCTGGAATTGAGATTCCCGACGAGCTGATGACCGTCATCGTGCGTGCGCGGTGTACGCAGCACGGTATTGGCGGACAAACCGTGCTGGTTGACCTCACCGCCGACGGCGGCGAGCACTACGAAGTCCGCGCGCAAGCAATCGATCACTAGCCCCAAGGAAACCGAACCATG
>DAOWMR010000206.1 GCA_030642995.1 Spirochaetales bacterium | reverse complement strand
GGGTCTTCACCTTGTAGGTGGAGTCTTCACCTTGTAGGTGCGGATCACCTGCTCGTAGAGGTCAATGAGGTAGGGGTTCCTTTCGCTGTTGATCCCGGCGTCCGTGAGAAGATCGCTGCGTTCCTTCTCAAACCAGCGATACATCCGCCGGGCGGCGTCGGGAGCGTTCTTGGCCGCATGGCAGCGATGGGTGATCTCTCGCATTTCTTGTCGATTGAAGAATATCCGCGCCGTGTCAAGCTGGATGATGAAGAAATCATCCTTCGTCCGCTCAATCTGGACGCGGTACTCCGGAGCATTTAGCTCCCGCCGTCTGCGTGCGGCCTTGTCCGCGACTACATTCAACTCCCGGTTGAATTGCTCTATCTTGCCCTTCATGTCAACGGCACGCGCAGCATTCAGCAGGGTCTCCAGACCCGATTCATCGATCCGTTCTGCGATCCCGACTATCTCCCTGACAATCTCCGCCGCCTCGCTCTCGAGCGAGATCTCTATGATTGTCGAAGGTTTTTCCGTCTGCGCCGCTCCTGCTTTTGCTTTGACCGGCGTCTTGGACACCGATTTTGAACTTGTCTTCTTCTTCGCCATATTCCCCCCTCGTACGCCAATTCTACAGAAGAGCGAAGCTGTAGGTAACACCGAACCCGAACCTGCCGGACAGCACGGCCGGTACGAGGATTCGCTCGGCGGTGGATGCACCCGCGAGCAGACCGTATTCCTCTGCGAACCCGGCGATGTTGAAATCCAACCCAAGTTCAAAGCCAAAACGCCCGTACCCAACCTCAAACGGTTTCGGTGCAATCGCGAAACCTGCTGACAGCCCGGTCAATCCGTCGCCTGCAAGGGGGCGAACGAGGGGGAGCACATACCCGAAATCAGCGTGAAACCAGCCAATTTCCGCGCGCAGGTACGGAAGCGCGTACATATCAAACTGGCTGAAACCAATAATCAGTTCCGCGCCGATCCCGATCGCCAACAACCCGGGTTTCCATACGACCGAAGGATCGACGGAAAGATAGAGCCGCTGGAGACCGCCGGTGAACTGCCCGGTCATTTCTGCTTTGAGGGGGAAGACGCGAACAGCTGGGTCCGACTCCTGCGACAAAACGCCCGTCGGACTGAGGCAGAGGAAAACGAGTGCTGCGGCCAGCGTGAATCTATAGCGTGTTCCCATGTGGCTCCCCTCCAATGGTCCTAAGCACATTATAGCGCTACCCGATGACGTCGGTGTACATCTCTATCGGCCGTGACTGCAAATTTACCGCCCGCCAGCGAAAGGCAACGACCACAGGACCAACAGGCACAAACGCCCCGGGCAATCGAATCTCTACCGATCCATCAGAAAGCCGCCACTGGACCGGCTGTTCGTATCCGAGGAGAGAGACCGTTAGCTCGTCTTCGGCGCCCGGCGCCGGTTTGGGCCGCGGAATTCGCTTGAGTTCAAGGTTGGGAAGCTCCAGTGACAACCGCCGCGGTCTTTCAAGAAGGATAGCGTAGAGCGTGCCTGGGCGTGTGGTGAATCGAACGGGTTGACCGTCCCCGGTCTCGCCCTCGGCGCGGTGCCACGGGCGCGTGTCGTAGATTGCCTCTCCATTGACCCGAAGCCACGCGGCAAGGTCGAGAAGCGGTGTACGCTGTTCATGCGGAATTGTACCGTCGGACTTCGGCCCTATGTTGAGCAGGAGATTACCGTTCTTACTGACAACATCGGCCAGCATCCGGGCAAGTTCATCGCCGGTCAGGCAGTCTCCCGGTGACTCCTCTTTGTTGTATCCGAACGAGTTGCCAATACTTCGCACCACCTCCCACGGTTCGGATTGGAGCCTGGAGCTCTTCGCATCCTCATCGGCAACGATGGCGCGGCGGGCGGCCTCGGCAATATTGCGTCGGAACCCGGATCGCGCGAGCATGCTCCGCATGAGCGGAGAGATCTGCATCCATCGGTCGTTGAGGAGGCCATCGTTGACGGTCTCCCGGTAGAACTGGAACAACCTCCGCCGGGAAATGCCGGCGGACGACCCGATGTCATTCCACAGAATGTCAGGTCGGTGCCGGGTAATCAGTTCGGTGATATGTTGCCGAACGTAGCCGGCGTAGACGGAGTCTGTCCGCACGTTCAAAAGATCCCCGAAGTCGGCAATGGGCTCGGTCTGGACCGTCCAGTCGAGGAGCCCTGAATAGTACAGACCATACCGCAGGTTCTTCGCCCGAACCGCCTCTCCAAGCTCACCCACAATGTCACGGCCGGCAATGTAGCCTTCCGGTTTGGGCTTATGGTCACTCGGCCACAGGAGAAACCCGTCGTGGTGCTTCGCCACGAGCACAACATACCGGGCGCCGGCTTCGGCGAAAAGCTCGGCCCAATCGGAGGGTTTCCACTTCTTAATGTCGTCGTTGAATCGATCGGTCAGCCGCTCATAGGCGTACGCCGGTTTGAATTTCCTGTTGTGGAACGCCCGGGTGGCCGTCTCTTTCAATCGCAGGCTGTTGAGATACCATTGTGAACACGGATTGTTGCGAAAGTAGAAGGGCCAGTCGTGATTTGCAAGGATGTTCGCCATGCTCCCGCACTCACTCGGCGCAAAAGCGGGAACGGACGGCAGCCCCCAGTGCACGATGATCCCGAATTTTGCGTTCCGATACCAATCCGGCACGCGATGACTCATAGGCCTACTCTCTCCCTGAACGCGCAACCGACCGGATCTCATCAACGAGACTCTGGTGGGCATCACACCCGAGAATCTCCGTCGCCGCCGGATCAGTCCAGACTATCGGCGGGCCGAAGAGTCCGGAAAGGAGCTTCACGTTCAAGATGCGCCGGACGGACTTCTCCAATCGATCTCGAGACAACATACCGGAATTCACAGCATCAACCAATGCGGTATGCAACGCAACCGGATCCACTGGTTTCAGCATGATATCAGCACCGGCCCCGATGGCGTCTATCGCCAGGTCCACGCTGTTCCCGCGGAGCGCAACTGCATCCATGTTCAGCGCATCTGTTACCACCACACCATCAAACGCGAGTTCGTTGCGGAGGAGATCGGTGAGCAGTTGCCGCGATGTTGTGGCCGGTTCGTCGCTGCCGGTGGCCCATGGGTAAGAGATGTGAGCGCTCATGATTGCCCGTGCGCCGGCCTCGATACCGGCAACGAACGGAACGAGATCAACTGCGCTCAATCGGGACCTCGTGTGATCCAATATTACCGTTGTCGTGTGAGAATCCAGGGTCGCCGCACCCTGGCCGGGGAAGTGCTTGAGGACAGCCGTCACTCCGGCTGAGTGCATCCCGGAAACGGTCGCCGCCACCAGTTCCCCCACGAGA
Source organism: Spirochaetales bacterium (assembly GCA_030642995.1). Lineage (GTDB taxonomy): Bacteria > Spirochaetota > Spirochaetia > DSM-27196 > SLST01 > JAHOYX01. Next base: position 2,422 of record DAOWMR010000206.1, on the reverse strand, counting down.
ACCGGATCTGAACCAAAGGTCCGACGCTGCGATGCGAGCAGCCCCGGAACATCGCCGTTATCCACGTCGGCGACGGGCGCCATGTTCATGGTGATACCGAGTGCCCGCAACTCGCTGCCGATAACCTGCCCCCACTCCCGGGCAAGCTCCACCGCCCGTTCCGGCTGCCCGCGCTGAACCAGCACGTCGGCCGCGATACCGACCAGGGTGGCCGACGGCATGACGGTTGCCGGCATCTCGCCACTGGAGGTCAGTCGGGAAACGAGGCCTCCCTCGTGGTCGGTGGCAATGGTGAGCGGCACGGCGGTCGTACGCTGCAAGTCGGCAACCAGCACTTGCACCTGATCCACCGTCACGAGGTTTGCACCAAAGAGGATCACTCCTCCCGGAGTCACGGTGCGCAGTACCTGTCGCTCGCGATCGCCAAGCTTCGTGACTGCAAAACCGTGTTCGTCCTGCTCAAGGCTGATCATGATCATCTGCCCGACGAGCTCGGACGCACTCATGTGACGAACGAGATTGTGTACGAGAAGATCCGCAACCGGGGGTGGAGTCACACTCAACCGGGTTGCGCGATCGGACGCCGTCACCACAGGCATCGTGATCGGCTCAGGGCGGGGGGAACAGGAGCTGAGCATCAGTCCGAGGGCAACTACTGAGAACAGACAGGACAGCACTCCGGTGGGACTAGTGAAATGAGAAAACATTTGTATCAAATTCTGCACAACTTGCCAAATATGAGACCATGCAGGCGATCTGAAATCGATTAATATCCTATGGCTAAACAACTTACAAAAATGCAGAAGAACAACTGCAGATGGCACAATCCTTGCAACAATTATGTTCAACAACTACTGGCTTGTACACTTGGAGAGTATATATCAAATGTTGAACGGCGCCAACCTGACGGAAATGCCTACTACGAATCTGGACGTATCTCCTGCGCCGTCAACCATCAGCCGGCGTCTGGTTCCGACCATCCCGACTTGGCTTCGGGGGGAACTGGTACGCAAGTCGCTTCACATGCTCATTGCGTTTGTCCCGTCAATTGCGGCAACTGCCGGAGTGGAAACCGCGCTGGTATTGCTCTCTCTTGGAACGCTCGTGTTTACGGTGTCCGAGTACCTCAGGCTGAATGGTCATGCCGTTGCGATTATTACGCCGCTCACCATCTTTGCCTCCCGCGGGCGTAGCCGAGATCAGTTTGTCCTGGGTCCGGTGACGCTGGCGGTGGGAGCAATGTTGGCGCTCCTCATCTATCCGGCGACGGCGGCAACACTCGCCATTTACGCGCTCGCGTTTGGAGACGGTGTCGCAAGCCTCTTCGGTCGGGCATTTGGTCAAACCAAAATTGTGGCGAGCAAGACGGTCGAGGGCAGCCTCGCCTGCTTCGCTGCAGTCTGGTTCGTAACTCTGCTCGTGACCGGTCAGATTGGGATTGCACTGGCGATTGCAGCCGTGGCAACAGTCCTGGAGGCCCTCCCGACCGATGATCTGGACAACATCATTCTCCCGGTCGGGGTCGGCATGGTTGCAATGATTCTCCTTCAGGTATAGACCGCGGAATCAATACCACAGGAAATGAGCTCTCGTTATCAGGGTGAACGTGAGAAGCCCGTAGACGAGGAGAGCAACCCCGGCAACAAGCCATGGAAGTGACGGCACGGACCAGACAATCTGCTGGGCCACGACGATTGAGATCGCCGCGAGCGCCATGAACAATCCGCGCTCGCGATGACCGCGGGCGCCGGCAATTATGTAGTTAACGATGCTCATCGCGCCAATGATCAGGAAGGCAAGCTCAAGACTGGACTGCCCCGCGATCGGATGAAGCAAGGTGGCGTTGACCACGACGGTGTCTACCGGAACGAAGAAGACGAAGAGAAATGCAAGGAACCCGATGGCAATCGTGATGCTTCCGATTCGGGGATAATCCACTCCAACGGCGTAGAGACTCGCCACGAAGAACGAGAGCGCTCCGCAAATCCTCGCGACGATGACGAGACGGGTGAGCAGTGTTCCGTAGACCGCCGGTAGATTGAGCTGCAGCAGGTAAAGCTGAACCAACCGGAGCTGTTCGAAGGCCAAACCCATCAGAAACAGCGCGAAGAAATACACCTCGGCGCTACTGACGCGCCGGAAGACTCTCGACGCCCCGATGAGTCCGATGCTCGCGACGATCCCGAGAGCGCCGGTGGCCACCAGCGAGGCAACAACATCACTACTGCGAACCTGCCACGACCACGCCAGCCAGGTGTGTTGCCACACGGACGGCATGTCCGGAGTAGTCGGGCCCGCGAGCATCTGATAGCCGATAATCCCAAACCCGCAAAGCAGGACTACGACAATCGCCGCACCAAAGTAGATCACCGTGTTTCTGACAGTAAGCGTCATAGGCTTCGAGTATAGCAGCACGAAAGGG
>DAOWMR010000311.1 GCA_030642995.1 Spirochaetales bacterium | reverse complement strand
CTTTCCCGACCGAGCCTGGGAAGCGCGCGTATCGTGGGTCTTCGGAGTCGTGGTGATCTGGGGAGGGCTCACGACCTACTGGCTGGGCGGATGGCTCGTTTTCGCACGAGCGGTGGCCGCTCCCGGCTGGCTTCTCGGACTTGGCACGCTTCTCTTTTCAGTGGGCGCCTTCTTCCACTTCGGCGCCGATATGCAGAAGTTCACGGCCCTCGCCACACGACCTGGCGAACTGATCACAACCGGCTTCTTCCGGCTCAGCCGAAACCCCAACTATTTTGGTGAGTTGCTCATCTACCTCGGGTTCGGTTTGCTCGCGATGCATTGGATTCCAATGGCGGTCATTGCGCTATGGATGGGGGGACTGTGGATTCCCCGGATGATCAGGAAGGATCGATCCCTCGCACGGTACACTGAGTTTGCGGACTACAAGCGACGAACGCGGATGCTCGTACCGTTTGTGCTGTGAAGAGTATACTGACCCCCGTGATACGGAAACCTCCAAACCCCTACTGCCTCGTTCTCTCAGGCGGCGGCGCAAAAGGCATGTATCACATCGGGGTGTGGCGGGCACTGCAGGAGTTGGGCGTTCCCGTGAATGCTTTCATCGGCAACTCCATCGGCGCGATCATCAGCGCCTTTCTTGCCCAGGGGCTCTACAAGGAACTCGAGGAAATCGGCGACACGATCAACATTGAGACAGTCCTGAACGTCCCGGACGAGTTGGTGGAGAAAGGCCGCCTGCGGTTGGACAGGAACCGGCTTGCAGCTGTCCGCCGGTTCTCGAAAGAAATCCTTGAGCGAAGAGCAATTGACACAAGCCCGTTGCGAGCCCTGGTTTACGACAGGATAGATGAGGACAAGATCCGGGGTTCCGGCGTTGATCTGGCGGTCGTCACGTTCAATATCAGCGATATGAAACCGCGCGAAGTTTTCATCGAGGAGATGGAGCCCGGACAGCTGAGAGAGTACGTCCTGGCGAGCGCTGCATTCCCAGGCTTCGACCGACCGGTAATCGAGGGAAAGAAACACATTGACGGGGGGGTTTACAGCAACCTTCCCTACGATCTCGCAATCAGCCGGGGGTACAAGAACATCATTGTGGTGGACGTGTCCGGAATCGGAGTGAACCGGCGCATCAATACCAAGGGAACGAATACAATCTACATCAAGAACAGCGTCGATATCGGAAGCGTGCTCACTTTTGACCGGGAGACGCTGAATCGACTCAGAACCCTTGGATACCTGGACACGATGAAGGCGTTCGGACGTGTCGTCGGAAACCGATACTTCGTGGACCTGGACGAGGATCTGGAGCAGAAGTTCGGATTGCTCCTGGCACGGAAGTTTGGCCCCCGATATCGCGCGCGGATCGCTGAGCTCAAGGTGCTGCCTCCGTCCCTGCGGCATGAGCGGTACCTGCTCTATCCCCTCCTTGATTCCACCGCGTCCGCCATGCGATTGGACCGGGTCAAACGATACTCGTACCCCGAACTGTGTGAGGCCATTGTCCAAGTGAAATCACGGATTGACCGAAACATCGAGGCGATTGCCGGTGATGAGGAACGCAGACGATTCATGAAAGTTGCTCGCCAAATCCAAAGAGGTCGTCGCACCCGGGGTGATCTTGCCCGATCGCCCTACTACTACTCCCGGTTGCTTCGCAGGTCGGACTCGCCGCCACCCAAGTCCGTGACCGGCCGGACTCTGCGGGCCTTCTTCCCGGAATTGAACGGCGCGGAGTTTCTCCTTCCCGAGCTTGACGAACTCATGCTGGAAATGGAACGGCCGAATCAGTAGCGCCCGGCTTCTACACCGGGGCTTTCCTTGCCCTGATCTTTTGCTGAAGCACGGCGATCTGTTTGGCCGGATAAACCTCCAACGGACACACCCTGCTACACTCAAGCGCCCGGTCGCATCCCCACACGCCGTCAGGTGAGTCGATCTCCGGGAGTAACTCGTCGGTCCGTTCCGGGTGCTTCTCGATCTCCCGACCGTAGGCGGCAAGCGCCGCCGGCCCCTTGAACGGCCGGCCGGGTGCGGCGCCTCCGGCGCGGAGCACCGGACAGACCGATTCGCACAAGCCGCACTCGATACAGTTTTCAAATCGCGTGAATCCCGGGATCTCCGCAGGGGGCGTCGCGTCCGGCTGGGCCTCGCTCGGCCGGAGAATTGATGCGTCGTCGGGGAACTCCGAATAGAGTGGCGCAGGGTCAATCGCCAGATCGCCGATCACCGGATACGGCGTAAGCGGCCGCACTTCCACAGGCTGCTCCAACTTGCTGACTCGCGTCACGCAACTCAGCACGCGCTTCCCGTTCGCAATCACCCCGCAGGTGCCACATGAGCCGTGGTGGCACGAGTGGCGATACAGGAGTCCCCCATCCTGTTCGCTTCGGATTTCCTCAAGAGCATCCAGAAGGGTCGTGAACTCACCAGTCTCAACCGTAAACTCCGACTGCTCGCCACCGCCCCGGATGATGCGGATCATGGCGGTCATCAGGACGCCCTCCTGAAGTAGTGTCGATGCGAGAGCAGCGGAGTGGTCGCGGTGGTGCACGGGAGATTCAGGTCGAGGTCGGAGCAGAGGATGTCCGAGACAGCCTGCCCCATCGCGCGAAGCACCGTCGCCTTGCCACCGATGACACTGTAGAAGTTGTCCAGGCCGTCCGCGGCGTGTGCGTAGACCTCCAGATCTCTGCTCAGGGCTCTTCCGCCTGCAGACGAACGGCCGGCGAGCGGTCGCGCTGCGGTCCACGCTGCGTGGAACTCCGCGTCGGCCAGGGTTGGGACCAACTCGCCGCCCCGCCGGATCAACGAGCGAATATCACCCTCGGGTGTTCGGATACGATCGGGGTCGTCGGTCTCCCATTGCGTCGTGCCGACTACGGAGAGCCGTCGCTGCGGAACCACGATGTCCCCGTCACCGGGCGGGTGGAGATGGCTCACGACCATGTTACAGAGCCGACCCTTGACGGCAACCATGGTGCCGGGAGCGGGGGTAATGGGCAGATCGATTCCAGCCCGGCCGGCAACCTGGCCGCCCCACGGACCCGCGGCGTTGATGACTACATCGGCGGGAACCCGCTCCTTCCGGCGTGTCCGATAATCGATCACCGTCACGCCCGTCGCCGCTACGCCGCTCGACTCGACACTCAGAACCTCGGTGAACGAACGCACGTCGGCCCCATTCGCCACCGCTGTCGCGAAGAACTGCAACGGCAGCCGATAGGCGTCGAGCGTACCATCCGGAACGAGTACCGCGAAATGCGCCTGCGGATTGATGGCCGGCTCGTGACGCAACGCCTCTTCAATCGACAAGCGCCGATTTGGAATGCCCGCAGCACTGCAGGCTTCCTGGAAGGTGTCGCCGTAGGTCACGTCGTTCTCGCTGAGGGCAAGGAAGAGTCCGTAGTTCATCTCTATGGATTCCGGCGCAATACGACCGAGGATGCGCACCTCATCCATGCATTCCCGGGCAATCTCCTCGTCGCCCACCGCGTAGCGCGCCCCCGAATGCAGTTGTCCGTGGTGGCGCCCGGTTGTTCCGGAAGTCAGCTCGCCACGCTCAACCATCGTGCACGCAAAGCCCCGGAGTGTGAGGTCGTGCAGGATAGCCGCCCCGGTGCCACCCCCACCGATGATCACGACCCGTATGTCCGCAGCACGGCCCGCATCGCCGGCGCGTCGCCGGTCGCTACCCATTCTGCTCCCAACGCGACACGCGCTCCACCGCACGCTTCCAGTCCCCGTAGAGTTCCTCACGCCGGTCCGCGGACATGGCCGGCTCAAATCGCCGGTCCAACTCCCACCGATCTGCGATCTCGTCCAGCGAATCCCAATACCCAACGGCAAGACCCGCCAGATACGCCGCACCGAGGGCTGTCGTCTCAGCGATCCTGGGACGCTCCACCGGAACACCGAGAATGTCCGCCTGGAATTGCATGAGGAAGTTGTTGGCGCTCGCACCACCGTCCACGCGGAGGGTCTGCAGGCCGGCCAGGTTGGTTCCTTCATCGGCGGCCATCGCCTCCACAACGTCCCGGCTCTGATAGGCAATCGACTCGAGGGTTGCACGGATCACATG
>DAOWMR010000201.1 GCA_030642995.1 Spirochaetales bacterium | reverse complement strand
GGGGTCTGATTTCAGGAATAGGAGTTCACGCGGAGCCCGCCGTTGGGGTGGCGCGCCAAACGATCAAGTTCACGCGGGAACTGAACTAACGCACAGACATTGCGCTATGCTCAAGTCGCTGCGCGAGCCAGACTTTGATGATTGATTGTCGGGTCACGCCGAGTTTGCGGGCCTCCTTGTCCAATGACTCGACCATCCATTTCGGGAAGTCCACATTCACTCGCTTGATCTCTTGATTCGGCCTTTCCGCGGCAAGCAAATTCAGGTATTCAACAATCTCTTCGCCATTTTCGAACGCAGCGCCGAACTCATTTGCTTTCATAGATTTCTATCTCCGATTCCCGGCTTCGGCGCACCGATATGATTCGCGTATCGCCGTCTTTGTAGGCAATCACCGCAGACCAATGCCGGCGTTCAATCCGTCCGATGACAAGGTGGCGAATCTCGTCATCCGTGCGCGCGGGTATTTCTATCATCTCCGGGTCATCCCAGCTCGCCTGAGCCTTAACAAAATCGATTCCGTGTTTTGACTTGTTGCTTCGGCTTTTCTCCAGATCAAACTCAAACGTCACGTGTATAGAAATTATACCACGATTCGCTACGGGTCAACTATTCACCAATGGCGCAACCAATTGATCACCACAGTGAGGGTGATCGCTCAGATGCCCATCAGGATCTCCTCTGCGCCATAACGTCTGAGCTGGCGAGTTCCCTCGTTCCTGCGCATACAGATACTGTGCGCACAGTATCCTGCTCCCCACCGAATGCGTCGAACCGGCAAAATGAACCTCCTCCTCAGGTGGAAGCGCACGCTATGTTGATCTGTCCATGAAATCCATCGCCAGGAAGTCCTGCGGCGTGACTGCTGACAGGGTTTCCCTTGGATAGTCTTTGACATTTCTCGTAACGATGCCTGACATCTTGTGTGCAATAGCGCATTGATACTGGAGCGTATCCTCGAAGTCTTTTCCAGGCACCGCGATGACCGCGTCGACAGCCGAGCCTTCAAGTGAAGCGATGTGCAGGATCTGACGAGGGTGAGAAATCGTGGCGGGCGCATCTACTTGGCGAGACGGGAGAGTGTGGTCGAGAACTGAGCGTTAATTCGATCAAGCGAAGCCTGAAAATGGTCTTCGGAACCGGCGGTTGCCGGAGAGATGACGATACTCTGTCCGTCGGTAGAAATCTCGAGAGGGGTGTCCATCGTAAGATTCAGCAGCTCAAGAATAGGCTTGTCAAGGATAATGGCAGCACTGTTGCCGTGTCGAACCAGCTTCTTTGTCATGAGTCCATGGTATACACGTTGTGTATCCGACTCAAGCCCCGGCATGCGCCCCTGCGCAAGCACCACTGCGCTATGTGCGTTCATCCTGCCGGTGTTCGTACCTGAGCACGAGCTTGCGTACGGCCTGGACTTCGTCAAGGCGGCTGAGTGGGGTTGTGTGCGGGGCGTGGTGAAGAAGATCCGGGTTTTCCGTGGCTTCCCGGGCGATTTCGGAGAGTGCGTGCGCGAAGGCATCGAGGGTTTCCCGGTTCTCGCTCTCGGTGGGTTCAATCATGAGAGCCTCTTTCACAATGAGCGGGAAGTAGACCGTTGGGGCATGGAAGCCGTAGTCCAGGAGCCGCTTGGCGACGTCCATCGTTGCAATGCCGTCGTGGACGGCGCCGTTTGCGACGAACTCGTGCATGCAGGTGCGTTTGAACCGGACCGGAAAGACCGGGTCAACGAGTTTCTTCAGGTAGTTCGCGTTCAGGACCGCGTTTTCAGAGATCGATCTCATGCCCGCAGCCCCGTGCATTGAGATGTAGACGTAGGCCCGCAATAGTACCCCGAAGTTCCCGTGGAAGGCTTTGAGCCTGCCGATTGAGTGCGCCGGCATGTGGAATCGATATGTCGACTGATCGCGGTTCGCGTCGGCAATCGCCGCGGGGTCAGCCCGAACGACAATTGGTCCGGGAAGGAACTCCACGAGATCAGCACGGGCGCCGACGGGTCCTGCGCCGGGACCACCGCCGCCGTGCGGAGTAGAGAACGTCTTATGCAGATTGAAATGCATGAGGTCAATCCCGAGATCACCCGGCCGGACAATGCCGAGAATTGCGTTCAAGTTTGCTCCATCACCGTAGACGAGCCCCCCACACTCGTGAACTGCCCGGGTGACCTGAACAAGGTGTTCTTCAAAGAGACCGAGTGTATTAGGATTGGTGACCATGAGGCCGGCGACATCGTCGCCGCAAGCGGCCTTTAGTGCGCCCAAATCGATATTTCCGTTGCTGTCGGAAGGGATTTCCACCGCTTCGTACCCGGCCATGCTCACGCTCGCTGGATTTGTGCCGTGGGCACTGTCCGGCACAAGAATCTTCCGGCGTCCGGCATCGCCGCGCGATTGGTGATAGGCCCGGATTATCAGGTTGCCGGTAAACTCACCCTGGGCGCCCGCCGCGGGCTCCAGACTCACGCCGCTGAAGCCGCCGATCTCGGCGAGCATCTCCTGAAGTCGATACATGACGGCGAGTGAGCCTTGAGAAGCCCATTCGGGCGCCAACGGGTGGTGGTTTGCGAAACCGGGGACCGCCGCGGCAACTTCGTTCACCTTCGGGTTGTACTTCATGGTACACGACCCAAGCGGGTAGAAGTTGGTATCAATTGACATGTTCGTCTGCGAGAGAAGGGTGAAATGCCGCACCGCGTCCAGTTCGCTCACCTCGGGAAGTTTCGGTTGCTCGTCTTCGGAACGGATGAGTGCCTGCGGTAACGCTGTTTCGGGCACCTCTTCGCGCGCGGCAACCGCGGAAATGCGGGTTGCACGACGCCCGGGTCGGGAGATCTCGTAGAGGAGTGCGGGAATTGCCGCGTGCAAGTTCTCGTCGTGCCTACTCACCTGCGGTCTCCACGGCGGTACGAACGGTCTCGGCGAAGTAATCGATGTCCTGCCTGGTAGAAATCTCGGTTACCGCTACGAGAAGATCGTGCGTCCGTCTCGGGAAATAGCGGGAGAGCGGAACTCCGGGAATCACACCCTTGCCGGCAACGCGCGAGATCAGGGTGTCGGCCGGGAGGGACGTCGTGAGAACGAACTCTTTGAAATGGGGCGTGGTTGTTCCGGTATTCACTGAACAACCGGGGATCTCGGCAAGTTGATCCGCCGCGTAGTGTGCGTTCCGGTAGCAGCGCTCGGCCACTTCACGCAGACCGCAGGGACCCATGGTCGCGAGGTAGATGGCGGCACGCAGGGCCATGAGGCCCTGATTCGTACAGATATTGCTCGTTGCCTTCTCCCGCCGGATGTGCTGCTCACGGGTGCTCAACGTCAGCACAAAGCCCCGCCGGCCTTCGGTATCCGTGGTCTGCCCAACCACACGCCCCGGCATCTTTCTCACCAGGCTCAAGCGCGTGGCGAAGATCCCGAGATAGGGTCCGCCAAAACTGAGAGGGATACCGAGCGGCTGACCCTCACCGGTCACGATGTCGGCACCCAACGATCCGGGGCTCTTGAACAGCGCCGTCGCTATGGGATCCACGTGGAGGACGAGGAGGGCCCCGCGGGTGTGAATCTCATCCGCAAGCCCGGAAATATCGTGGACCCGGCCGAGAAAATCCGGATTCTGCACGATGAGCGCGGCGGTTGATTGGTCAACTGCCGCGAGGACCTCTGCGACGTCGGCGCCCGGTGACCCGGGGCTTTCGGGCGAGCCGACAACCTCAATGCCTATTCCCTGCGGCTGAAGATAGGTCCTCGCAACCTCGATGTATTCGGGATGCAGTGTGCCCGAAAAGACAATCTTATCCCTGCCCCGCGTGGAGCGCACCGCCATGATCGCCGCCTCTGCGACAGCGGTGGCCCCGTCGTAGTGAGATGCATTCACGACCTCCATGTCCAGGAGATCGCACAGCATGCTCTGATACTCAAAGATTGCTTGGAGGGTGCCCTGACTGGCCTCAGCCTGGTACGGGGTATAGGCCGTCGTAAACTCGCCCCGGCCTGCGAGATAGGAAACGACCGAGGGAATGAAATGCTGGTACGCGCCGGCCCCGGCGAAGCTCAAAATCGGGCGGTCCGGGATAGCAGATCCACAGGTGTTGCGCAGTGCGAGCTCGTCAATGTCCCGAAGGATTTCCATTTCGCTCCTGGCCGGCGGAAGGTTGAGATCCGGAAATCGATTTGCTTCCGGAATGTCGGCAAAGAGTTCGTCAATCTTCTGAATTCCCAGGGCACCAAGCATGGCGATCCGATCTGCGTTGGTGTTTCCTATGTACGGCATGCGGGAGCGGTCAGTCTTCCAGCCCCTTGGCGTACTCCTGGTAATCGTCGGAGCTCATGAGGCCGTCATATTCAGACGGATCAGAAGGTTTCACCTTGATCAGCCAGCCGTTGCCGAAGGGGGCCTCATTCACGTTTGCGGGGTTGTCATCCAGTGCGGTATTGACTTCCACAATCTCACCGCCAATGGGCATGTAAACGTCACTGGCAGCCTTCACGCTCTCCACCACGCCAAAAGGATCGCCTTTCTTCTTCATCGATCCGACCTCGGGATGCTCAATGTAAACCACGTCTCCAAGACTGTCCTGCGCATAATCCGAGATCCCCACGACGATGAAATCTCCGTCCTTGCGGCTCCACTCGTGGGACTCCTGATACTTCACGTTGGAATCAAACGTCATTCGTTCCTCCTCTATCTGTATGCCGGCTTGTACAGCGGCCTCTTCACAACAACCGCCGGTTTTCGTTTGTCGCGGATCTCAATCTCTAACTCCGTGCCGATCTTGGCAAGGGCTGAGGCAACAAAAATATTCGCGCAGTAGGCATCAATGGTGGGTGCATACATCCCGCTCGCCACGTACCCCGCCTTTGTTCCCTCATGGAAGACCGCGTAGCCCTGCCGTGGAACTCCACGCTCGGCGAGCTGAACGGTGGCGAGTTTGGTTGCCACATCCTGCTCGGCCTCTTTGCGAAGCGCTTCCGCTCCGATGAAGTCTTTCTCTAAATTGCACGCCCACTTCAAACGAGCCTGAATGGGAGAGATCTCCTCGTTCAGTTCGTGTCCATAGAGCGGAAACCCCGGTTCAAACCTGAGACTGTCCCGGGCGGCAAGACCAATTGGTCCACACTCCACGTCCCGGGCGGCGGCTTCCTTCAGAATAGTGTCCCAGACCACTGAGGCGTGCTCGGTTGGTGCGAAGATCTCTACCCCATCCTCTCCGGTATAGCCTGTCCGGCCGATGGTGCACTCCACCCCGCCGATTGTCACTCGCGCCGCGGAGAATCTGGGCACGGCACTCACGGTCACGGTATCGGTGCTGCAGAGGGTGTCCATTACGCCGATGGCGTGCGGTCCCTGGAAGGCAAACATCGCAAACTGGTCGGAGGTGTCCGTGAGTTCTACGCCGCTCCTCGGCAGGTTTTTCTCAAACCACGCCACGTCGCGCGTGCCGTTTGAGGCATTCACCACAATGAGCCATTCGCCTGGAAGCCTGTACACAAAGACGTCGTCGATGACGCCACCGTCCTGACGACAGAGCAGACCGTAGGTGGACTGATTCTCTTCGAGAGTTGCCATATTGCTGGTAACAAGACGATCAAGAAAGGCTCCGGCCCCGGTACCGCGAACCAGGAGCTGACCCATGTGGCTCACGTCGAAAAGCCCGGCTGATCTCCGAACAAGGCGGTGTTCTTCAATGGATCCGGATCCGTACTGGATAGGCATGGACCAACCTGCAAACTCGGCAAGTTTGGCGCCGTTGGCACCGTGCCACTCATGAAGCGGCGTGGTTCGAAGCATTATTCCGGAGTATACACGCCG
>DAOWMR010000074.1 GCA_030642995.1 Spirochaetales bacterium | reverse complement strand
CCATTTCCGTCGCCGGGTTTCAGAGCAACCCCTTTGATTCCGAGCCGCAACACGCAAATTCATCAAAAGAAACGTTCCGGTAACGATAAAAGAACGTTTGGCGATCGTCGTGGCTTTACGATGGGATGAAAGCGGTTTGAGGGCCGGATGTCTTCTTGTCTCCGGCGCCGCAGTAATCCTCCGCATATTCCAGATCAGACCCAATGGAGGGAACAAAATGAAAAAGACATCGCTACTTCTTCTCGTAGTCGCTGCCATGGTGTTGGGACTTGCCTTCACCTGCCAAAAGCCCTCGCCAATCGTCGGCACATGGGCAATCAATGACACGATCCTCTACTACTTTGATGCGCCGCCGGACACTCTGAGCAACACGATGATCCAAACCTCTGTCTACAACGCCGACCTATCGTGCAGCATAACCGGCAGTTCCCAGTGGGAGGGCATGCCGAGCCAGACGGTCGAAATAACAGGAACGTACGTTTACGACGCCGATGCCGAGACACTTGCGCTCACCTATGACACCTTCTTGCTCGATGGTGTGTCCCAGACACCACCCGATCCTTACACGTGGGATTGCGTGATCGCAGACAGCACAATGACACTGATGGCCCCGGCGGTTGCGCCATACACCGCGGCGGAACCGATGGTCTACACCAGACAGTAGAGGCGAGAGACAATACCGAGACTCGAGCCGTGAGCGGTAGCGGTCGCCGCAGTACCGCCTCCTTTCACTGCCAATCTACATGGCCGAAAGTCTCCCCGCCGGGCTTGATCGTCTGCTGTGACGTGCCACAGAACCAAACACGTCGGTGGACATGGCCCGCACCAGGCGTTACGTGTAGTTGGCCTGTACCCCCGCAGTCCCCGGTTTCAGGGACGCCGCAAAGAGATGGGGCAGTGCTCCGATCATGAGGCATCGCGGGGTGGCGAGGTTGTCCGATCGCTCGTCAAAGAGAATCTGGGTCACCGAACTCGTATGCAGGAAGAAGCCGCTCCACATGAGTGGCAGCGGGATCTCGAGGAGAATGGAGAGCCAACTGAGGCCAAACCCGCCGTGCGCGAATACCGCGATCTTTCGGTCACTCCGTTTCTCAATGTGATACACGCCGCCATCTCGCACATATCCCAGGGAAGCCAGGAAACGGTCGGAGTTCCGGCGAATCTCGTCAAGCACATCGCGAACCGGCCCGACAGGCATATCCGGGATGCGTTCGAGCGTGGACGGGTCGCGCAAATACTCGGGATTTCGCATCACGTGGCCGTGAATGTCCCAGGCCGATCGCCGCACTTCCGAGTCTATCCTGAGGCTGAGTTCGGTCATCCACGCTTCCACCGACACCTCCAGTCCCAGCGATTCGGCCGTGTATCGAGCAGTATCCCGCGCCCGGCCAAGCGGCGACGAAACAACCTGTTGGATATTCTCTGCCTTCAGATAAACAACAAGCGCCTCCGCCTCCCTGTGCCCGCGGTCGGTCAACGTATCGTTTGCATAATCCGGATCGCCGTGCCGAATCAGGTAGATTTTCATTCTGGATCGATTCCTTCCCGTCGTGTTGTGTTTCCAGCTGAGGCCGAGGGAAGAATATACACAAGAAGAAGCGCGGTTGGTTGATTGGGCTTGTTGCCGCGGATGCCGTGCCCGCGCCGCCTATAGGGAATTTCCCTATTGCGTTCGGTCAGAAGTCGAATTAGATTAGAATGTCAATTTGCTGGAAAGCAGCACAGGTGTCACTGGTTGATCACCTTGCCGAAGTCCAAGGTCCGTCGGGAGCGCGTCATGATCGAGACGGGTAAATCCCCCAAACAGGACTCGATAGCGTACAGGATTGTCTGGGGAATCCTGGCATTTCTGGCAGGCGCGTCTCTCTTCTGTGTCTTTGCCGTGCTGAACAAGCGCATGCTTGGCGCGCCGATGACCACGAAGGGCTTTCTTATTCCAATTCTTTTCGGCGGCGCCGCCGGGTTTGCCGTCGGCATGCTCTTTGTTGCACTGAAACAGCGGATTCGGAAGCAGGAGGTTGAGTCCGTCAGGTTGAGAGAAGCCGAAAATGCGCTGCGGGAGGCGCAGCGCCTGGAGAGCCTGAGCGTGTTGGCCGGTGGCGTCGCGCACGATTTCAATAACCTTCTGCAAGGGATGTTGGGTTACGCGGAACTGGCCCGAGCTGAACTGACCGAGGGGTCTCGTGCGTATCAAATGATTGAGCAGATCGAGAAGGCGGGTCGGCGTGCGGCACAGTTGAGCACACAGATGCTGGCCTACTCCGGGAAGGGGGCCTTTCCAACCAAGCCACTTGATCTTGCGGAACTTGTTGCCGCTCAGGTGGACACTCTGGCCTTAATCGCCTTGCCCCATGTGGGGCTGAAGCGTTCGCTGCCGGACGATCTCCCTCCGGTAATGGCCGATGCTGAACAACTAACGCAGATGCTTCAGAGTCTGGTGACGAACGCCGCCGAGGCATTCGAGACAGACGAGGGCCGTTCCGCGGATGGGGCGGGCGGCACGGACGCTCTGATTACAATCTGTTTGAGCGTCGTGGACGCCAAGCGCGAGGACCTGGTCGGCAAGTATGTGGACGACGACCTCCCGGCGGGTCGGTATATTCGGCTTGATGTGATCGACAATGGATGCGGGATGGACACCGAGACCGTCTCACGGGTATTTGATCCCTTTTTTACGACGAAGTTCCCGGGCCGTGGGCTTGGGATGGCCGCCACGCTGGGCATCGTGCGGGGTCATAGGGGCGCCATTCACGTTGCCAGTGAGGAAGGTCGCGGAACCACCGTCACAGTCCTTCTGCCGGTCGGCCGATCCTGATCGTTGACGATGCGAGAGCCGATGCCGACATCGCTGGTCTGATGCCGGCACGGATGGCTGTCTGTGACGAATTGGGTCGCGTGCTCAAGCTTTGACAAATTTCCAGGCGCGAGTTATACTTTTGGTATGAAAACCGCGATATCTCTTCCTGAAGCAGTGTTTGAAGAAGCGGAACGGTTCGCTCGCCATCTGAAGAAATCACGAAGCCAACTCTATGTCGAGGCAATAACAGAGTATCTCGCTCGCCATGCGCCCAATAGCATTACCGAGGCAATGAACGGTGTCTGTGATCGCTTGGGAGAACAGGATACGACGTTTGCAGCTACTGCCGCGCGGAAAACGCTCGCTCGCGAATCATGGTAGCAATCAGCCGCGGAGACATCTGGTGGGCCGACCTTTCTGAGCCTTCGGGCTCTGAGCCTGGATTCCGCCGGCCCGTAGTAGTCGTGCAAGGAGATTCATTGAACCGGAGTCGAATTGCTACCGTTATCTGCGTCCCCTTATCAAGCAATATGCAGTGGGCCGATGCACCAGGAAATGTGTCTCTGTCATGTGATCTGACAGGATTGTCCAAGAATTCCGTCGCAAACGTTTCTCAGGTAGTGACAATCGACAAGCGCACGCTTACGGAGCGAGTCGGAAAGCTCCCCACAAACAAGACTGAACTCATTCTATCGGGAATTGATATCGTTCTGGGAAGGTAGAACTCCAGAATCGATTCTGGGAAGGCGTTTCCTGCGGGTCGCTATTGGTATCCGCGCGGCGCCTTCAGCTCAGCAGCTACTTCGACGCCGGCGAAATACCCGGGCTCTCCCCTGCCCGACATCAATCATAGCGGCTGAGCGAAAACAGACAATAGGGAAATTCCCTACTCGGTATCTGTGGGTGCATGCGTCGGGACCCACCCCCGGTCTGCCACGAACCGAAAAACGAAGTAGGCCACGAGCACGGCAATTGTCTTGTCAAAGAGGTTGGCGGGAATCCGTGCCCAGAACGAGGCTGACACAATCGATTGGCCTGCGGCGACGAGCCCGGTTACCAGGTAGTCCACACCCACACCAGTCACACCTCCGTAGACGAAGGTTGCAATGGTCGCGCCGAGCAACGAATTGGCAAGCGCAACCAGAAGACTCGCGAGAAGGACATTTCCGATGTTGTTGAACGCGCCCCGTCTCACGAATACCCACACGATCACTGCGGTCGCCATACCACAGAGGGCAAACGGCACATTGGTCCACGGGAACCCCATGAAGACCTCAATCAGCATATTGGTGCCCAGCGCAACGACAAAGCCGGGTACGAGCCCCATTGTTGCAGCTACCACCGCCGTCGCGATGGAATCAAAGAAGAAGGGGAGTGAGAGGGCGTTGTTCGCTGCGTTGAGCCCTCCATTGACGGCAATGCCTACGACAATCACCAGTGCAACGATCACTGGTGGAAGTTTCCTAGAGTTATTCGACTTTTCCACTGTCCTTCAATTATGTCACAATTTGAGCAAACGTCCAATGCGCATACCGAAGGCGAGTTCATCCCGATCTGCCTATCTCTTTGTGACTCTCAATCTGGTTCTGCTCCTGGTGTTTCTCATCGGTGGATCTTCAAATCTCAGAACCGTGCAGTCTACCGTTGCTGCGTACGACGATTTGCTCCACGAGTGGTTCCTTTTCCGACTCGCGCTCACCGATCTTCGAAATGCCGGTGATCGCTCCGTGAGCAGTCTGTCCGAGTATCAGAGATTCCGCACTCAGATGGAAGAAACCGACTCATCCGCTGCAATTCGCGCAGCGGCACGCATGTCTGATGATCTCGAAACCTCAGTGGCTCAAACCCTCGCGGCCTGGCAGACCCTGGACGCCATGTGGTCTGGGACCGCGGACGATACAAATCAAGTGCCTGGCACTGTGCGCTCGCCGGTTGCCGTCGCACTCATTGATGGGTTTCAGTCGCATCTGCTGGAATCACAGGTTGTCCTTGAGTGCTTCGTGCACACTGAGGAGCGGGCCATCTCAGTCTTGCTCTACTGTCTCGGTGCGACCATAGTCCTGGTCATTGTCGTATTTATCATCGTGGAGGTGGAGAACGAGCGTGCACGACGGGTGGCGCTCCGAACCCAGCTTCTCGCCCAGAACACCCTGGAAATCCAGGAGAAGGAACGGGCGAGGATTGCCCGCGACCTTCACGACTCACTGGTCCAGGAACTGTCGCTGGCCACGTTGGAGACCGAGCTCATTGCGAAGTCCATCAACCGGTCGGAACAAGAGGCCACGTGGACATCGGCGAAACTCAACGCGCGCCTTCGGAGCGCCATTGATTGGGTCCGCACGCTGGCCTACGAACTTCGCCCGGTCGAGATAGACAAAGTTGGGCTGGTTGCAGCAATCTCCTCATTCTGTGAGGAGCGTGCCGTTGATAATCACCTCTCGTTCACCTGGTGCGTGCAGGGCGAGACTCAGAGTCTCTCCGCTGACAAAGCAATCAACATATACCGGATTGCCCAGGAGTCGGTGACCAATGCGATACGCCACTCCGGAGCCACCCAGTTGAATTTGGATCTGCGGGCCGGTGCGCGGAAGATTGAGCTCACCGTTACGGACAACGGAGTCGGCATGGAAAGAAACACGGGAAGACTCAGCGGAGCGCTTCACGGTCTCGGCATTGCCGGGATGGAAGAGCGAGCTCGAATGCTGGGGACCACCCTCAGCATGGAATCGGCAAGCGGGCGAGGGACCACAATTCGTCTGATCGTGTCAATGGGAAAGGCCGGAAATGGGCAGGAGCCGCTATGAACCGGATGCGTGTTGTTCTCATTGATGATCATCCGCCGTTGCGTGAGGGAATTGCCGCCATCATCGGCCGAACTGAATCGTACGAGATTGTCGGAACCGCGGGGACATTTGATGAAGGGCTTCATCTCTTGCGTACCGAGAAGCCCGACGTGATAGTGCTTGATATCTCCCTGCCCGACGGCAACGGCCTGGATCTCATCCGGAAGACCGTTGCTGAACTTCCGGATGCGCGGATCATGGTTCTCACCATGCATGCCCGGCGGCAGCTGGCTGATCGAGCTTTTGAGGTCGGGGCAGATGGTTATCTTCTGAAGGAATCCACCGGCGAGCTTCTCGTGGACAGCCTGGAGAGAATCGCGGCTGGTGAACGGGTGTTGGATCCCAAGCTGGTTTCTCCAGAACCCGCTCAAGGGTGCGCGGACGCCTCGGCATTCCCCTGCGCCGGCCATAAACGTCTCTCCCCGCGGGAGTTGGAGGTCTTTCAACTTCTTGCAGTCGGCCAGTCGGGAAAGCAAATCGCCGACGTCCTTGGAATCAGCCCGAAGACGGTAGACAATCACCGCGCCAGCGTTATGGACAAGCTCTGCATCGGATCCGTTGCCGAACTGGTCCGGGTAGCAATTCGGACCGGCACCATAGAACCGTAGGGTGGGGCTGTAGAAAGTTTTGTCGTTGATACGGTGGTCTTTGCTTACCTTTGAGGTATGAAAAGAGCGAGATCGACTTATCTGATATCCGCAGGTCTGGCCGTTGTGTTGCTTTCGGTTGGATGTGCTTCCGCTTCGCAAGACAGTGAAGCCGGGGCCGGCAACGCCACCAACGACACCCGTGAGACCGAAGCGCCCGAGTCGAGTTCTCCCGATCTGAGCCGTTATGAGGGTACCACCCCCGCTCCCGAGTTCCCCTCCGACCTGGATTGGATCAACGCGTCCAGGCCGCTGGGCTGGGCCGATCTTCGGGGAAGGATCGTGGTGCTGGATTTCTGGACCTATGGATGCATCAATTGTATCCACATGATACCGGTGCTCGAACAGCTGCAAACGAAGTACGCCGACGAACTCGTGGTTATTGGTGTCCATTCGGCCAAGTTTGAGAATGAAGGCTCCACCGAGAATATCCGTCAGATTGCCCGCAGATACGGCCGGAACGAACCCATCGTCAACGACCAGGAATTCCGGGTGTGGCAGGCCTGGGGCGCTCGGGCGTGGCCGACCATCGCCATTGTTGATCCCCGAGGCAACGTGGTGGCGCTCGATTCGGGGGAGATCCCTTTCGCCGCACTTGACGGATTCATTTCCAATGTTGAGGCACGGTTTGACGAGCTTGGGTTGATCGATCGATCTCCGTTTCAGCTGCTTCAGGTTCGTAAAACAGAACCTGAGTCACTTCTCCTCTTCCCCGGCAAAGTCCTCGCCGATCCTGAGGGTGGCCGGCTCTTCATATCGGACTCAAATCACAATCGAATAATCGTGACTGCGCTCGATACCGGTGACGTTCTTGAAGTGATCGGTTCGGGCAAGACGGACTTCGCAGACGGTGGGTTTGACGATGCCGCGTTCGCGAAACCGCAAGGTCTCGCCATCTCCGGAGAGACCCTCTACGTAGCAGACCTCGACAATCATGCGATCCGGCAGGTGGATCTGGAGCGTCAGACCGTGCGAACAATCGCAGGCACTGGAGTTCGAGGTTCAGGCAGGCCCTCGTCAGGCCAGGTGATTACCCATCCGACTCAATTGGATCTCCGGAGCCCATGGGCACTTGAGCTCGTTGATGAGGATGCTCTCTACATTGCCATGGCCGGGACGCATCAGGTTTGGAAGTACCTGATCAGCGCGGGAACGCTTGAGGTGGCAATCGGGAACGGGCGGGAATCACTCCTCAACGGAACCCTCGCCGGGTCCGAGCTGGCTCAGCCGAGCGGTCTCTTCCACGTGGACGGCAAGCTCTACTTCGCCGACAGCGAATCCAGCAGCATCCGGGTTGCAGACCTCACAGAGAATCGCGTTGCCACCGTTGCAGGTCCCCTGGAAAACACCCTGTTCGAGTTCGGGGACTCCGACGGCGTGGTCGGGGATTCCCGGCTCCAGCACCCGCTCGGGGTGACCGGATCTCCCGACGGTACCATCTACATCACCGACACCTACAACAGTCGAATCAAGGCGATAGACCCCGAGACGCTTGAGACACAAACGATCTTTGGACTCGGTGGGCAAGGCGGGTATCGCGACGGCGAAGCATCGGTCGCGGAGTTCGACGAACCCGGTGGTCTGGACTATGCCAACGGAAAGCTCTACGTCGCTGACAGCAACAACCATGCAGTTCGAGTGATCGATCTTGAGACCGGCATCGTAGATACCTTGATCCTTGGGCGGATCGATTCAATTGCGGTGCGTCCGGGCACGGCAGAGTCGGTAACGCTGTTCGCGGAGCAGCAGGCAGGTCCAGGAATCGGCGAGATCCGCATCCGGTTGTCGCTGCCGGAAGGCTACAAACTCAACCCGCTTATCCAATCGATCTATGAATTGTCCTTCGACGGCGGTGCAGTCAGCGTCGCTTCAGCGCTTCTCGTGGGGCCGGTGAACGCGCTTTCGTTTTCGCTGCCGGCAGAGTTCGCCTCCGGGAGCGCAACGGTTCGTATCCGGTTCACCATCTACTACTGCGAAGCGGATCAGGAGCAGCTCTGCATTCTCGATGAATCGGAGGTGGTTCTACCCGTGATCGTGCAAAGGAGCGGCGTTTCCGGGATAGAGATTCGACGTCGGGTTGAACTCCCGGAGCTCCCGACGTTTGGAGAGTTGTAGGCTGAACGGGAGGATGAGCAGTTGATGGGTAGCTTCCAACATGCCAATCCTGACGACGAAGTGAGACAGGCATGGTATTCTGGTTGCCGACGGAGGGCGGACAATGAACAGGATCTGGAAAGTGGCACGCGTACTGCTGATCGTTGTAGGGGCGCTCATCGCGCTGTTCCTGATTCTCCTGACTTACCTGTGGCTGTCCGGCCGGGTCTGGTACCCGCGGCAGCGGTCCAGGGTGGACGCTCTCTCGGAACAGGCGTTGGTAATCATTAATGAGGATGAGCGCACGGTCACCCCGCTGAATGACAACCTTCCCCTCAATTCACTTCGCATGATTGCCAGTCACAACAGCTATCACCTCGAGCCGGACTGGATCAGGCGTTTCCTGATCGGGCTGGCCGAACCGGAAGAACCCGCCAAGCTCCGGTACTCTCATCAAACGCTGTGGGACCAACTGGAGAACGGGGTTCGGAGTTTCGAGTTGGATGTCCGGGCCCGACGCAACCGCTTCACAATCACCCACGTTCCGTTGGTGGATAACCGCGGACCGAATCCGGACTTTCCGACAGCCCTTCGGGAGATCGTCCTCTGGTCCGAGCGGCATCGGGATCACGTGCCGATCATCGTGTTGCTGGAGTTGAAAAGCGACTGGATGTTCCTGGATCCGGGACTCAAAGGTTGGGACGGGGGAGTCCTGGATCGACTTGACGACCTTGTGCGGTCAACAGTACCCATCGATCAGCTACTCAGGCCGTCCATGGTGCGGCGCGATGCGGCATCTCTCACGGACGCCATTGCCCGGTATGGCTGGCCCACCCTCGCCGAAACCCGGGGGCGTATCATGTTCGTGGTTCACACCGATGAGAAGATTGACCCGCTCTACGTGGCCGGTGACCCCGGCCTCTCCGGGCGCTCGATGTTCACGAGCCGGCCCGGTGAACATGCACCGGGTGGGGAAGAAGCCCGACCCGACGCGGTCGTCGTTATCCACAATGAACCCGATCCGGAGTCGATAACGGTGCTTACGACGGCGGGGTTGATCGTGCGGACCCGTGCCGACGGCGACGGATCGTTCACGGCTGAGCAACGAACGGCCGCACTGACCTCAGGCGCCCAGATCATCTCCACCGATCTTCCGCCGGGACACCCCAATGATCCGGCCCGTGGTGTGGTTGAGTTTGCGCCCGGGAAGACACTTGCCCAGAACTGGGGCCGTTGAGCCCGGTCCGCATCACATTCCGGTGACGGCCTTCTTCTTGCGGAGCACATAGGCAGACTCGT
>DAOWMR010000027.1 GCA_030642995.1 Spirochaetales bacterium | reverse complement strand
CGTGTAGTCTCCCTCGCAGAAGGGCATCCCCTTCCCCTTGATCGTGTCCAGAATGATCATCGACGGGCGGTCATGTTGCGAGAGTGCCGAATCCAGGACCGACCCGATTGCCGTGAAATCGTGCCCATCCACTTCCCGCGCATACCATCCGAAGCTCGTCCATCGGTCAACCTGGTTGGCAATGTTCATCACATCGATCGAGGCACCGTCAATCTGCATCCTGTTGTAGTCAACGAATGCGGTCAGGTCGGTCAAACCGTGCATGGCCGCGAACATGGCCGCTTCCCAGGTTTGGCCCTCGTTGAGGTCGCCGTCGGAGAGGAGAGCAAACACGCGGCCGGGAAGGTCTCTCATTCGATGACCCAGCGCCATGCCGACGGCGGCAGAGAGTCCCTGCCCCAGCGATCCGGTGGTCATATCGATGCCGGGAGTTCGATTCATATCGCAATGACTCGGCAGATTCGTACCCCCGCGATTCAGCGTTCCGAGCCAGCTCTCGGGGAAAAAGCCCATATCCGCCAGCACCGCGTAGAGTGCCGGCCCGGCATGCCCCTTTGACATGACGAATTTGTCACGCTTGCCGTCTCCGGGGTTACTTGGGTCAACGTTCATGGTCCTGTAGTAGAGGTGAACGAGAATCTCCACGACCGACATGCAGCCGCCGATGTGTCCCACCCCGAGATCAGCGATTTCCTCAAGCGTCATACGGCGAATTTTGATGGCTTGTCGTTTCAGGGATACCAGGGTTTCCAATTCCACAGCTCTGTCTCCAGTTGGTTTCTTCCAGAAACTAACTAATAGAACAATAGCATCGGTTCTGTCGAGTGTAAAGGTGGACTTGCGCCGGCAACCGACTTGTCGTCAGACAATGCTCATTCTCATCATTCGGCCGAACCGCGATAAAATCGCGCTGTGGTGGCCGGGTGCGATGATCAGGTGGTGTGGCATTCCCTCGTGGCACAGGTGGTCAAAGAGATCGTGTACATTCTCCGACTCAATGCGGACCCGGCCTACCGTACCCCGGAGATGGCGCGTGGGCGGGACCGTCACACCCTCTCGCGTCATCAGTCGATACCCCCGGCCATCCGACCACATCCGCATAAGTGTCACCGGTCGGTCGGCGGCAATCCAGCCATCAACCACTGCAGCTTTGTCCGAGTTGAAGTGACGCGCGATGGTGCGCGGATGTGCCCCGTCTGCCGGTTCGCAAAGACTCGCCGGCGTGCCGCCACCGTGCCACACCGTGATGTGCTGATCATCATGCTCGAGCCAGTCGGTGAGGAAACCCGGCTCGATGCCCAGGAACCGCAGCACGAGCATCCCGACGGCGCCGTCAACATCGCCTTCCATGGTGACAGCGTAACCTTCATCGGTGAGTCGAACCATGGCGAGGTAAGGCCACTGTCCGGTCAGATCCGGCAATTCAGGCCAGCACCGGACCGCGAGCGCATTGAGGTGTTCGTCCGCCACCATCCGTCTGATGGCGAGGTAGTACGCCGACTGCACTTTCAGTTCGTCCTCGGCGACATTCACAAGGGGTAGCCCAAGTTTCAGAGTATCCCGGACGTCGATCGCGACATCCTTCTCCGGGACGACATCCATGGCGCTCAACAGTTCCTGTTGGCCGAAGTGATAGAGTTGTGCGCCCAGAGCGCTGCTCAGTGCGAAGGGATCGGCGTGCAGGTTGATGAAACCGGGCGCGTGATAGCCGACCAGACCGATCTTTGACTGTCCGAGCCGGGCGGCTGCCGAGGTGGTGCAAACGGCCGAGTCCAGGTCGGTCAATAGGCGATTGTCTTCGGGTCCCCCCGACACAACCTGGAAGGGAACACCCATCCGCGCAAACACCGATGCGTAGAGATGAGTTCCTACGAGGGAGCACGAGCTGACCAGGTCTCCCTCCGGTTTCTCCGGAGTCGCCCAGAGAACGAGTGGGCCGTTCCATATCTGGGCAAGGAGCGGTGCGAGGCGACCGTCGCTCATGGTTGTCTGCAGAACGACCAGGGTGTCGCAACCGGCTGTCCGGCATTCGGCAACTGCCCGCCGCAACGTTGCATCGTCTACCGCTTTGGTGGGGCAAAGGAACACTCCCCATGGGCGGGCGTGGACTGTCGTCGTCACGCGTCCTGCCATTGCCGCGCCCCACTCTTCGTCGAATCCCCGGCGCTTACGTCCGAGGAACACCAGTCCGGCGTGGGTAATTGGCGAAATCGGTCTTGAGTCCTTCATGAATGATCCTCGCTTGTGCGCACCTGTACTTCGTGTTATGCTGCGACAACTTACTTTCAGCAAAAAACTGTGGAACGTCAACCGCTGCGAAGCACAGACATCAGGGACCGCAACCAGAAACTCATCTTGCGTCTATTGTTTCAAAAGAGCGTCATGTCTCAATCTCAGGTGGTTCAGCTGACGGGCCTCAAGGCGCCCACCGTGTTTCGGATCTTTGCCAACCTGGAGGAAGAGAACTACATTCGCCTGTGTGAGCCACCCGAAGGCGGTCCCGACGGGAACGACCGAGAGCGCAAGGGTCGCAAACCTTCGTACTACTGTGTGGTGCCCAGCGCCACCTATGCGGTCGGAGTGGACTTCTCGACATCGGGAGTCTCGGTCATCGTGGTGAATTTCGTGAACGACGTGATTCACCACGAGAATCAGGAATTCATTGTCGGGATCCATCGAGATGAGATCCTGTCCAGAATCGGCACGATGATCAGTGCCGCTCTCGATGTCTGCGCACTCAAGCCACAAACACTCGCCGGCATTGGCATCGGAGCGCCCGGGATCGTAGATACGGAGACCGGTGTGGTCGTCCAGTATTCTCGCATCCCCGGGCTCACCAACTTCTCACTGAAGGAGCATTTCGAGAAGATTTTCGGTGCTCCGGTTTTTGTTCATAACAACACTTCCGTGATCGCAGCGAGCGAGTACCACTATGCTTCGGCCAAGGAGTATCGAAGTGTTCTTGCCGTATTGGTGCGCGGTGGGGTTGGTGGTGCCTTTGTGAATCACGGGCAGATCTTCGTCAATGGAACAACAACGGCGCTCGAGTTGGGGCGAACCAGCGTCTGTGTCACCGATGCGAAACTGATATCCACCGATCCACGGACCTTGGAGTCAGTTGTCGGCGAACAGCCACTTCTGACTCGCCTCGCTCAGGTCGAAAACGTGCGCGATTGGCATCAAGTGCAAGCGGAGCTCTCCGAAACCCGTATCTCCGAGATTCTCGCGGAGCCGGTCAATATGCTTGCCACCGCGGTTCGCAACCTCTATCACATCCTTCATCCGGACGCAGTGTTGCTCATCTCTCGTTACGAGAAGCTCGCGCAAGTGCTCGCAAGGGCGGTGGCCGGCGCCGTGCCGGAATCAATATCGATTCCAATCACCTACGATCCGGTCAAGGCGTGTTATGGAGCGACGGATCTCGTGTTCCAGCACTTCTTTGCGGATAGTGCGGGCACCGGAGGGCTCCACCGCGGTTCCGGTGAAACTTTCGGTTGACATGCAGGACAAGTTGTGGTTCGCTTAGTTATCGAAAGAAACTAAATAGGAGGCAGTATGAGACGCATTATCAGTACACTGATAGTTGTCGCTTTGGCACTGGTCATGACCACACCGCTCATGGCAACGGCGCCCCAGGAGGAGGGTGAAATCGTCCTGAACTTCCCGACCTTCTGGGTCGGCCAGGACTCAAAGGCTGAGCCGATTGCGGATCTCGTTGAGAGCTTCAACGCCGAGCACGCAAGTGAGATCAGGGTCGTCATCGAGGCGAATCCCGACACCGATGGGTACCGGGACAAGATCAATACCCAGATGGCGGCGGGGCAGGCGCCCGACATCTTCGTTTTCGCCCCTGATCCCACGACGTTTCAGTACTACGACAGTGATATCCTCATGGATTTCACCGAAGAACTTCAGGGTTCGTGGCGGAACGACTTCGTACCGGGTTACATCGAAGAAAGTACGAAGAACGGGAGAACCAAGTCCGTACCGTACGAAATCGGGCTCACTCCAATCTGGTACAACAGCGAACTATTCGCACAGGCCGGCGTGGACGAGTTCCCGGCCACGATTGAGGAATTCCAGGATGCGGCGGATGCCCTGAAGGCTGCCGGCATTGTTCCGACAAGCCAGATGACCGGCGGATCAAACGCATGGACCAGCATGCTCTGGTACAGCCATATCGTCGGCAGTCTCGGCGGCCCGGATGTGTGGTCAAAGCCGCTTTCAGATCCGTTGTTCGTGGAGGCGGCTGAGGTGCTCCTGCGGATGTACCAGGACGGGAATACGACGCGAGACGCGGTTGGTGGCGATGCCGGCGTATCCGGTGGCCACTACATGGCCGGTAACACGGCGATGTTCATCAACGGTCCGTGGTATATCGGTCGCATCCGCGGCGATGCGCCGGAGACCTACGCGGCAACCAGGCTGGCACCGGCTCCACAAGTGGGCGACTACTACGGCCACCAACTCGGCTTCATGCTCTCGAACTTGGCGGCTGCGAATACCGATGACGAGCGCAAGCGCGACGCGGTGATCACGTTCATGCAGTACATGACCGATCCCGACAACGTGAAGCTGGTCAGCGAGGCCGCCGGATCCCTCTTCGCTATCAAGTATGAGCTCGGTGCCGATGCGGATCCGCTGCAGCGCGAGTTTGTCCGTGCGGCAAGCGAAGCCACCTTCGTTATTGGTCTGTTCTCATCCCGGTATCCGGTTGACGTCGTCGCCGAGTTCGGCCAGGCGCTCGCCGCCATGGCTCTCGGTGAGGCTACTCCGGCAGAGTTCGTTGAGATGCTGATTGAGGTGAACAACTGATCAGTCAGGTCTAACTATTGTCGGGCGATTCACGCTGTGCTGGTATGATGCGTGGGTCGCCCGCTTGTTTTCGCGGGCAAGGATGGGTGAACTGGTTTGATTGTACGATCCGATCGACGATGGTTGTGGATAGCATTGTTCCTCAGCCCGGCGCTTATCCTTTTTGCACTGTACTTCGTCTATCCTCTGGGCTTTGTGTTCGCCACGAGCACGCTCGACTGGAACGGAATAAGCAATGCCAGGTTCGTCGGGCTACGCAATTACCTGGACAACTTCCAGAGCCGAACCTTTCAGATATCGATCCGGAACAACTTCATCTGGGTTGCTTCTCTCGGATTCGTGCAGATTTCACTCGCCGCGTTGGTGGCGATGATCCTGGCGCGCCAACCAAGAGGTTGGCGATTCTTTCGGACCGTCTACTTCCTGCCCAATGTCATCAGCCAGGTGGCAATCGCCATGATGTGGGCGGCTCTCTACAATGCTGAGTACGGGGCCATCAACCAGTTTCTCGAATTGCTCGGTCTCGAGCATCTCACGCACAACTGGTTGGGCGAAATTGGTACAGCGCTCCCGTCCATCCTGATACAGCAGGTTTTTTACATTGGGTACTTCATGATCATCATTCTGGCGTCGATCATGTCCATTCCCGAGAGCTACTACTCAGCTGCTCAGATTGATGGCGCGAATGTCCTCCAGCAGGAAATCCACATCACGCTGCCGATGATCCGGCCGATCCTGGTGACGGCGATGACGCTTGCCATGGCGTACGGCCTGCGACACTTTGAGGCGACCTTCCTTCTCACCAATGGGGGGCCCGCGCACCGCACATCGGTGCTTGGAATTCAACTCTACAAGATGTTCAGCGCCCTCGACTACGGTCACGCAAACGCAATCGGCGGCACACTTGTCATCATCGGCCTGGTTCTGATTGCGGTTATTCGATCCACGCTGGGGCGACATGCGGACGCTTCCGACATGACACAGTAGGGATGGCCATGAATGGGATTGCAGGAACAAGACTGACATTCTCCGACGCGACGGCGAAGGTCGGGAAGTGGCTGGTCCTCGGGTTTTTCTTCTTTTTCACTTTTGTTCCCCTGATCTGGTTGCTCCTATCAAGTTTCAAGACCAATCTGGAACTGCAGATGAGGCCGTTTGCACTGCCTGCAGTTTGGCAGATTCAGAACTACGTGAATGCAATCCAGATATCGGGTTTGCCGCGACTTTTCCTGAACAGCGTCGTTGTGTCCAGTGTCTCGACTGTATTGACCCTCGTCGTCACCTCCATGGCCGCCTTTGTCTTTGCTCGTGAGAAGTTCCCGCTGCAGCAGGCGTTGCTCAACGTGATCCTTGCGGGCGTGCTGGTACCCATCATCGCCCTGATGGCGCCCTACTTCCGACTGACCAATGCGCTAAAGCTCTACGATTCTCTCTGGGCGCTGATTCTTACCTACACAGCGATCAATCTCCCCATCTCGACCTTCCTGATGCACGGGTTCATGAAGACCATTCCCAAAGAATTGGAAGAGGCTGCCGTCATTGACGGAGCCAGTTTCTTCCAGCGATTCTCAAGGGTCATCTTCCCGTTGTCACGCGTAGGCCTAGTGACGGCCGGAACCTTCGTCTTCCTGTTTGGTTGGAACGAGTTTATCTATGCGCTCCTGTTGACCTCCAGAATCCAGTCCCGCACTCTGCAATTGGGCATCCGCTTCTTCGTGAGTCAGTTCTTCACCGACTATACCTCGATGTTTGCCGCGATCGTTCTGACGATCATTCCGAGCATTGCGGTCTACGTCTTCCTGCACGAGAAAATCATCAAGGGGCTGGCAAGCGGAGCACTGAAGGGGTAGGGCGAGGAACACTCAATGAGTACACGAACAAACACAGCAGTCGTCGGGCTCGGAATCGGCATGGCACATGTGGCCGGGTACCTGAGTTCACCCGACGCAAATCTCGTGGCAGTTGCCGACGCCTGGCCGGAGCGACGTGAGCGAGTCGGCGGCACTTTCGACCAGGGAAGCATGCTCAACCTCAGGCCGCTTCTCGACGACGAGCTTCTCTCCAAACGATGGGAAGAGCTCGAGATCCGTGTCTACGATGATGTCACAGCTGTCGCAGAAGATCCGGAAATCGAACTGGTCAGCCTCTGCACGCCGGACGACACGCACGAGTCCTATGGCGTCATGCTGCTGGAGGCCGGTAAGCACCTTCTGCTCGAGAAGCCGGTTGCCCTGTCGGTGGCCGCCGCCGGGCGGTTGACCGCGGCCGCACGGGCCAACGACCGTCGGATCTCGGTTGGCTATGAGATGAGGGTCAATCCTGCGGTGCTCAAGATCCGGGAACTGATGGGCGCAGGTGTGGTCGGTGAAGTACGGGCGTTTTCCCTCTATCAGTACCGGCCGCCCTTTCGCCGGGACAAGTGGGAGAAATGGATCCAAGCGAAAAAACGATCCGGCGGCTTGCTGGTTGAGGAGACCTGTCACTGGTTTGACCTTGCCCGCTTCCTTACGGGCAGGGAGATTGTGCAGGTCCACTGTGTCGGAAGCGATCGGATACACGCCGATTTTGACTACGAGGATATCGCTTTTGTCCAGGGAGTCTTTACCGACGGCTCGGTATTTCAGATAGGTCACGCGCTTACCGGGTTTGACTACAGTTTGATTGTCCAGGTCCACGGCGATCGCGGAGCAATCTGGTCCGGATTCAAGGCCGACCCGCGCTCGTTACTCGACGGGGGACAAACAGGGTACATGGGCATCGTCAGCTGGGGGCCCGTGAATGCCATCCAGGGAGAAGGTTCGTTTGTGACCTTCGGTGACGAGGCGAGGGAGGGGGAGAACATCCGGGACAACGTCGCTCACACCGTGAAGTCACTCCGTGACGGCACGCCATTCGTTGCGGAGTTCGATGACGGACTGCGCTCACTCCAGATAGCGCTTGCCGCTCGGCACTCCCTGGAGTCTGGCGAGTTGGTGGACCTGAAATAGGCATGAGCTCGGTACTGCACCTCAAGCTTTCCGATGGTGATCTGGATCTTCTTCTGGGTGAGACCCGAATCCTGCGCCATTCCGCTCGCCGGCCGTTGGTCTCGGTTGGTCTTGGCCGGCCTCGGATTCGTTCATCTCACGGTAACTCCAGGATACGGGCCGGGCTTGTCTGGAAGAGACCCCTTCCCAACCTTCGGGTTCTGGAGAGCGACGATCGGCACGCAATTCTTCAACTGTCCGGCGCTGAAGAGACAACGGTCCGATTCTCCCTGACAGTGGACGGCCAGCACCCGGGCCTGGTGCGCGCCCAGATCGTCCGCGAGTCCGGGTTCAGGCACAACCGATTGTGGATCCGGCTGCCGGCCCGGCGGCGAGAGCCCACCTACGGCTGCGGAGAACAGTTCTCCCGTTTCAATCTCCGTGGCTCAAGGGTGCCGCTGTGGACCGGAGAGCAGGGAGTCGGGCGCGGTCTCAATCTGACCACCCTCGCCGCGAATCTGCACAGTGGCTCCGGCGGGCATTGGTACAGCACCTACTTTCCCCAACCGAGCTACGTGACGGAAACCGGCCGTATCGTTCACGTGGAGACCGATGCGTATTCGCGCTTCAGTTTCGAATCGACCGCCGATGTGCTGGAAATCTGGGAGCCGGAATGCAGCGTGATCCTGGGCGCGACCGGATCACTCGGATCCGCGGTCCAGACGCTGAGTGGCTATCTGGGTCGACAGCCGCGGCTCCCGAACTGGACCCATAACGGCATGTGGCTCGGCCTCCAGGGCGGAGAAGAGATCGTTCGTGCGAAGACGGGGAAGGCCCAGGATGCCGGTATCCCGGTGAGCGCCGTCTGGGTGCAGGACTGGGTGGGACGCAGAGTGACATCGTTCGGCAGTCAGCTCTTCTGGGATTGGCGGTATGACAGAGATCGATATCCAGACTTGCCGGGCTTCACGCGGGAACTGGGTCGTGCGGGAGTTCGATTTCTCGGCTACATCAATCCCTTCCTGGCAATAGAGGGTGAACTATACAAGGAAGCCCGAGACCGCGGTTACTGCATCAAGAGGCCCGACGGTTCAGACTATCTCATCACCGTCACAACGTTTCCTGCTGCCAAGATCGATCTCTCAAATCGAGATGCGCGGGAGTGGTTCAAGGGGATCATCCAACGCAACATGCTCGACGCGGGCCTGAGCGGGTGGATGGCGGACTATGGCGAGTACCTCCCGACCGACGCCGTGCTTGCCGACGCCGACGGCCTGAGTTTCCACAACCGTTACCCGGCGGAGTGGGCGCGGCTGAACCATGAGGCGGTGGCGGAGGCCGGCAGAATTGACGACGTCGTCATCTTCATGCGGGCCGGGTATACAGGATCCAGTCGTTATTCCCACTCAATTTGGGCCGGCGACCAGATGGTGGATTGGAGTCGACACGATGGGTTGCCCTCCGTGATTCCCGCGGCGCTCTCGTCGGGCATGGTCGGGATTGGCGTCAGTCACTCGGACCTGGGAGGATTCACCTCGCTCTTCGGCAAGAGAAGGACGAAGGAGCTCTTGATGCGGTGGGCCGAGCACAGCGCCTTCACGCCGATCATGCGTTCGCACGAGAGCAATAGGCCCGACGAGAACTGGCAGTGGGACGGTGACACGGAAACAATCCAACACCTCGCGCGTATGGCAAAAGCCTACGTGGCGCTTGCTCCCTACCGCAAAGCGGTGTTGGACGAGTATTACTCCACGGGGCTTCCGGCGATGCGCCCGGTTGTTCTGCACTATCCGGACCGAGGCGCCGGTGGTCACGGCAACGGCCGACGCGTGAGTCGCTATCTCCTGGGCCGCGACCTCTTCGTCCAGCCGGTGGTGCGCCCGGGCGTTCGACGGGCTGCGGTGGATCTGCCGGAGGACAATTGGGTCCATCTCTGGAGCGGCAAGCGTTTCCCGGGTGGCCGGGCGATAGTAAAAGCGCCATTTGGCCGGCCCCCCGTGTTCTACCGGGCTGATAGCAATGATGCGGAAGTGTTTGCCGGGATGGCAGACTCGTGATTGGCGGAGAGAGGAGACAACCATGAACCGGAAGCGAGAAGTACGAGAACTCCTGGCGCTCTCACCCGAGCAGGTAGTGGATCAGGCGGGAAGCCATCTTGTCATTTGTGACGACCTTGACGAGCTTCACCGCCACCTTGCCGAACGGATTGCCGGTGAGATCCGAAGCGCCGACGCCGCCGACCGTGCATGTCGACTGATTCTCCCGGTCGGTCCGACCGGTGGCTATCCGTATCTGGTGGAGATCATCCGTGACGAGGAACTGTCTCTCTCGCACTGCTGGTTCTTCTTCATGGATGAGTATTGTGACGAGGAGGGTCGGGCGGTCACGGCAGACTACCCGCTAAGCTTCAAGGGAGTCATGAACCGCCTCTTCTTTGATCGATTGGATGCCGACTGCGGTCTCCGGCCGGAGCAGGTCATCTTTCCCGATCAGGACAATATCGGCCGTTTGGCCAAGCAAATTGGACAGGTCGGTGGAATCGATGCGTGCTTTGGCGGGATCGGCATCCACGGACACGTGGCATTCAACGAGCCGGAGCCCGGCGTTTCCGAGTCTGGTCCGCGACGGGTGAACCTCAACGACTTCACGGTGACCATCAACGCCGTGAGGGCTTCCGTCGGCGGGAACCTGGAGTGTTTCCCCCGAACGGCATTCACGTTGGGAATGCGGCAGATCCTTGCCGCCGACCGGATCGTTCTCTACTGCCGTGATGGTTCCGAGTTCGACTGGGCCAACACCGTTTTGCGACTCGCACTCTTCGGGACCCCTGGCGACGACTACCCCGTGACCCACATACGAGATCACGACTACCTGATCGTTACCGATCGAGACACCTTGCAGTCACCCAGACACCTCATCTGACGGGATGACCGGCCTTCACAATCTGGAGGATCTCCAAGTCGTCGTCCAGCAGGACGAAATCCGCCTGCTTGCCCGGCGCGATAGACCCGAGCGATTCGCCGAGCCCCAACTCTTGCGCCTGGTTTGTGGAAGTCATTCTCACAGCGTCCTCGATATCAACTCCCCAATCCCTCACCAACCGCCTGAACATCAGGTGCATCGTGCTCACGCTCCCCGCAAACGCCGACCGGTCCGCGAGCCACGCGACGCCGTCTTCAACGACGACGTCAACGTCTCCGAGTTTGTGGATCTTGTCCGGGTCGTCGGGCATTCCCGCCCACCGCATGGAGTCGCTGACCACGACGATGTCTTGCGGTTGCTTGTTGTGCGTGATGAAGCGCCAGAAGTGGTCCGTGACATGTTTTCCATCTGCGATGACCTCAACGATCACCCCCGGTGTCATGAGGGCCATCTCAAGGGTTCCAAGGTGCTTGAGACCGTCAACCCTCTGGAACGATGAAGTCATGGAGTAGATGTGGGTGATGTGCCGTAATCCCCGTTCGAATCCACGCAGTATCCGGTCGTCAATTGTCTCATCGTGTCCACAAGCCGGGATGATGTTCAGTTCCAGGAGAAGATCCAACAGGCTGTCCGCGGTCGGGTAGTGGTAGCTGAAGGTCACCATCCGGATGACGTCGGCATAGTTCCGGACGAATGACATGGCCTCGTCGTCCGGTGCACGCATGTATGATGGATTCTGCGCGCCTGCTCTTGCGGGTGAGATCCAGGGGCCCTCCAGGTGGATACCGAGAAGTGAAGCCTCCTCGCCCCGGGCCGCACATACCGCGTTGGCCTGCATGGCCGGTCGTGCCGCTTTGAGCACGCGATCAAGTTCGGCCGGCGGACTGGTGGCTGTACTTCCGAGGAAGCTGGTCGTCCCATTTTCCAGGTGGTAACAGGCAATCCGGGAGAACCGGTCGGCCTCTCCGTCCATGATGTCGTGCCCGGCCCCGCCGTGGGTGTGGATGTCTATGAATCCGGGAACGGCAATGGGATACCGACGGCCGGTGCCTGGGGCTTCCGGCTTCACCGCTCGGACGACACCTTCATCGATACTGATCTCACAGTTCTGGAGCGTTCGATCCGGATTGACAATGCAGTCGACAAGAAAACTTTTCATTGGTGTGCGGCTCGCGCCCCCTCCTGTCTCACACTCCAAGTATCGCAGATGCGACCGCAGCGCGTCTCTGCTATGATTCACAACGAATGACTCAGCTGATCGTACTCACACTGGGGTTCGTGATCCTGTCCGGTCTCATGGCAATTACCGAAGCCGCTGTCCTCAGCGTCACCCGCGCAGAGGTGGAGGTGATGGTCCGGAATGGTGCGCGCGGGGCGAAGGCGCTCCGTCGGATCAAGGACCGCATCACGCATGCGGTGGTCATCATCGTCGTGTTCACCAACACCGTCAATGTGCTCGGTCCCGTGCTCGTTGGCACCAGGGCGGTTGAACTGTACGGCAACGCGGCGATTGGCGTTGTGACGGCCATACTCACGCTCGGAACAATTGTTCTCTCTGAGATCATCCCGAAATCCCTTGGCACACACTATGCCCCGCGGATCAGCCTGCTGGTGGCGACTCCATTGCGCTGTCTCATCATTGCGGTCTATCCGGTCGTCTGGCTGTTTGAGCGTCTCACGAATGTCATGAAGGTGGGAGAACGACGGATCGGGACCGAAGACCAGATACGATCACTGGTGCGTCTGGGGCACTCCGCCGGATACATCGAGACCGATGAGACGCAGCTTGTTCACCGGGCGTTCCAGCTCAACGATCGGCAGGCGGTGCAGATCATGACGCCGATGGCGGAGGTTGTATCTGTCGCCCCTGGGTCGACGATTCGTCAGGCTGCCGAGGTAGTGCGCGAGTCGCCGTACTCGCGCTATCCCGTGGTGGACAGCGCTGGGGAGGTAGTCGGTGTCGTTATCAGCCACGATCTGCTTCAGGCGCTCGTCGAAGAACGGGACACCGATGTCATAACGGACCTGATTCGATCACCGCTCGTCGTGGATTTCGCGACGAGGGCAGACGACCTGCTCAGCCTCTTCCGGGCGCGACACTTTCACCTGGCCGTTGTGGAGAGGCAGGGTATCGCAATTGGCATTGTGACGCTTGAAGACGTGCTTGAAGAACTGGTCGGGGAGATTTCAGACGAGAAAGAACAGTAGGCTTCCCGATAGCCCCCTACATCGCCTCAATCAGCGCCGTTGCGAACTCGCTGGTCTTCAACAGCGTTGCACCTTCCATCAGGCGGTGGAAATCGTAGGTGACTCGCTTCTGCGCAATGACCTTCTCTATCGCATGTTCAATGATGTCTGCGGCGGCCTCCCAGCCCAGGTGTCGGAACATCATTACTCCGGAGAGAATGACCGACGAGGGATTGACCTTGTCCTGGCCGGCGTACTTGGGTGCGGTGCCGTGCGTTGCCTCGAAGACGGCGTGGCCGGTGTCGTAGTTGATGTTCGCTCCCGGAGCGATACCGATCCCGCCAACCTGCGCGGCGAGTGCATCGGAGATGTAGTCGCCGTTGAGATTGAGCGTGGCCACCACT
>DAOWMR010000522.1 GCA_030642995.1 Spirochaetales bacterium | reverse complement strand
GTCGGCCGTCCGACCCGACGAGGCGGCGAGCAATGTGCGGCACGAGAAGACCAACCCACCCGACGATGCCGGCTATCGAGATCACCGACGCGGTTCCCACCGTCGCAGCAATCAGGAGACCCAACCGCTCACGTTCGGGCGCCGTTCCAAGCGAGAACGAGACCCGGTCGTCCAGTGCGAGGAGGTTCAGCCTCCACCTTCGCGCGAGGATGAACGCCATGGCCAGCACGACCACCGGACCCACCTGCAGGAGTTGCGCCCAGTGGATTGCCGCCAGCCCACCCAACAACCAGAAGGTGATGGCCGGAAGCTCGCTCAGTGGATCGGCTACGAACTTCACAAGCCCAACGCCGGCCGAGAAGAATGCGGACACGGCGATGCCGGAGAGCACCAACCGCAGTATGCGCCCGCCGAATCTCAGCCGGCGCGAAACCGTGTAGGAAATCGCCAGCCCGCCAAACCCGAAGATGGCCGCGAATATCTGGATGACCCAGGGCTGCGGCGCCAGAACGACGATGGCCAGTGCCGCGCCGAAGGCAGAGCCCTGCGACACGCCGATTAGTCCGGGCTCCACGAGCGGGTTGGCGAAGAGCATCTGCAAGACGCACCCGGCCGCGCCGAGCGCAGCACCAACGAGCACCGCGGCAATCACCCGGGGGATTCTGAGTTCCAGAACGAGCGTGAGCGCAAGTGAGTCGGTGCCGAGAAGCCGCGGATTGAGTAGTCCCGGCCGGGGGTACCTGCCGAGGAAGACCGCGACCACAGAGAGGAGCAGCAACCCTGCAAACAGGTACAGGATCGTGCGGCGGGCCGATTGAGTGTTCAGTACAGATCTCCCCAGAGAGGCTCAAGGATGATGGAGTCTGTTGCCGGCGTGTCCATTCCGTACGCGAGTTCGAAGAACCGGTACACGACCTGGCGAATATCAATATCGGCAAAAAGCTCCGGATGCATCTTCGTAGCCAACCACTGCAGGCCGATCGCCCAGCGGGTGTCCGGCTGATCCCAACTGTAGAAATCTACCGGGAATACGTGGAGCTCATTGTTCGCAACGGCCTCGAGGGCCTGCCATCGGCCCTGCGTCAGCAATTCCGCTCGGAGCTCGTCAGGATTACTCCGGTAGGCAACGAGGAATATCTTCTCCGGATTCCATGCCGCAATCTGCTCAAAGCTGACCGTGAGCCAACCCCCGCCGAAATTCGCGTCACGCCACACCGGAACTCCGCCGGCAAGCTCCACAAGGATGGTTTGGATCCAATTTACCGGCGGGACATTGAACGCGACGTCGCCACCGGTGGAGGTGGCATAGATGAACAGCGTTTCCGGACGGTCTTCTTCCGCGATGGAGCCGGTCCGACCGGAGACCGCGTCAACAACATCACGATAGTATCGGGTCAGGGACTCGGCCCGAGCCGTTTCCTGCAGAATCTCGCCAAAGAGGCTCAGGTCTCGCTGGTACTGTTCCGGCGTCTCCAAGTCCACGTAAACCACCGGGATCCCGAGTCGCTCCACTCCGTCTCCAAGCGGTCCCTTCATAAATGACTTAAGAATCACAAGATCAGGATTGAGCGCCGCAATCTGCTCCGGCCCGACGTTCCGCTCGAATACCGCCTTCTCATCGTATTCCGGATCGATAGCCGGAAGAAAGTTTCCGCGAGCCTGACTGATTCTCGTAATGCCGACAATCCGCTTCGCCGCCGACTCAAAGAGATAGAGCCCGTCGGCAACCATCAGCGTGGCGCGACCGGCTGCCACGATCCGCTCTGGATATGC
>DAOWMR010000396.1 GCA_030642995.1 Spirochaetales bacterium | reverse complement strand
GGAGTACACATCAACCGGCTATGTGACCCCGTTCGCACTTTTCAAGATTGGGCGAGACGACACCAAGCGCGAGAGCAATATGGAGTACATCCTGAACCTCAGGCGGAGCTACGTTGACTTCGACCAGCTTGAGGGAAAGGATCTCATCTTCGCTGATCCAATGAACGCAACGGGTGGGAGTCTGGTGACAATCGTGAAGTACCTCAACGATCAAGGTGTGCATCCGAAATCGGTGAACTTCTTCAACGTCATCTCGGCGCTCAAGGGTTCACTGCGGATAATCCGTGCAATTGAGAATGCCCGGGTGTACACCCTCTGGATGGATCCTGCGTTGAATGAGTTGGCCTACATTCTGCCGGGGCTTGGTGATGCCGGCGATCGAATCAACGGGAGAGATACCGCCGACGAACCACGGAATATTATCCAACTCATTGCCGACTACGGCGAGAACATTTCCAATCTGTATCGCTCTCAGGTCCGAGAGATAGAGAACACGGTCCTCAGAAGATGACCACACGCCGTCGTACATCGTCCGTCGTCGTGCGTTACGCGATGACAGTCTTTGCCATTGGCGTGTTCGTTTCCGGATGCACGACCACAATGGACCGGAGCGAGCTGGCGACCGAGTACTACAATCTGGGCACTGCCTTCTTCGATCTCGGAGACCTCACGCGCAGCGCCGACTATCTTTCCCGCGCGCTGGAGCTTGACGAGAGCCTTGCTCGAGCGTCCTACAATCTCGCGCGGGTCTATGCACTTCAGGGACGATTTGTTGAAGCCGAGGAGCTCCTCCAGTCGCTCAAGTCCCTGGAGCCGGAGAACACAATGGTTCTCAAGACCCTTGGATATGTTGCCTACAGCCGAGGTGACCTGGACGCTGCCGCGGCTGCCTATGACGAAGTGCTCCGGATTGATCCCGGCAGCGTAGACACCTTTTACAATCGGGCGATCATAGCCGACGAGTCGGATGAGCCCGAGCGCGCAGCCGAACTGCTGCGTTCGGCCCGAGCCATAGACGACGGTGACGCAGGCGTCCTTGATCTGCTGGCCTCGGTGGAGGAACGGTTGGGCAATGCCGACAGCGCGATCTCGGCCCTCGAAGACCTGAAAGCTCTTGGTTCCATCAATTCCGACGCCATGTTGCGTCTCGCCGCACTGTACGAGGACGCCGAGCGTTACGATCGGGCTCTCGAAGAACTCGAGGGAGTGATTGTTGCCGCAGAGAGTCTGGAATCTCAGGCCGAGGCTCTGTTCCGGAAGGGTCGGATACTGCTGACTGCGGCGCAGGAACCGGAGCCGGGGCTGGAAGCACTGCGGTCCTCTTTCGCATCAGGCTTTTCCGATGCCGAGCGGATTGAGCAGTTGCGAGACGACCCTTCACTTGTTGCTTCCGGCGAGGTGCGGGAACTCCTGGCTGAGTCCGGGCTTCTCCCGGATGGCTCACTGTCCGACAAGATCGAAGACGATGGTGCGGTGCCGGAAGACGCGTTGGAGAAACCGGCCGGCGAATAGCCTCAACCTACTCCAGTGCCGCGACCAGCTTTCCGAACACTTCGTCCGGGCTTGGCAATGCGTCAACAGCAACGAGCGTTCCCTTCTCCTCGTAATACTTGACGAGTGGCGCCGTCTGTTTGGTGTATACCGCCAGCCGATTGCGAATAGCTTCTTCCCGGTCATCCGGGCGCTGGATGAGCGGTTCTCCGGTTACGTCGTCTTTCCCTTCTTCCTTCGGACGGTTGAAGAGGACGTGGTAGGTTCGGCCGGAAGGCTTGTGCACGCGACGGCCGGACAGTCGCTTCACGATCTCGGGGTCCTCCAGATCAAATCGTACGACCCGGTCAATGGTCGCAATCTCTGCCAGGGCGTCGGCCTGGGGGATGGTTCTCGGAAAGCCGTCGAGGATGAATCCTTTCTGTGCATCCGGCTCGGCCAAGCGCTCCTTCACGAGTTCAATGGTCAACTCGTCCGGAATGAGGTCGCCGGCGTCCATGATCGCCTTGGCCTTCTTGCCGAGTTCCGTCTGATTGTTCACAGCTGCTCTGAACATATCACCGGTCGAAATGTGTGGAATTGCCTTGTTCTCAGCAAGACGGGATGCCATCGTACCTTTCCCTACTCCCGGCGGCCCAAGAAATACTAGGTTCATGAATGCTCCTCTTTTCTGACCCTTCGCGTCTTTGACGATGACACGAGTTTTGCTCATCTTAGAGACAGTAACCTTTGACGTCAACGAATGGAGGGAGGTCATAACCATGGATTTTTGGGATCGTGTGAAAACGACAATTGACAAGGGGCTTGACAGTTCGCGCGAGGTCCTTGGCCGTGCCCGTGACACGGCGCAGGATCTGGGCGAGCGCGGGGTCTTGCGCGTAGAGATCATGCAGCTTGAGAATCAAGCTGAGAAACTTGTGGGGAAGCTCGGGGCGGTTGCCTTTGAAACGCTCGTTGTAGAGAAGCAAGATCAGCTGACGACGGACGCCGGTGGAGTGCAGGAGCTCATTGACGAGATCAATGACGTTCAGGGCCGGATCAAGGAGAAGGAGAGACTTCTGGAGCTCGCCAAACGCAAGGAATCTGGTGCGTAGAGCTTGACATCAGGTAGGCCGCGTAGTACTTTACGTTTCGCGCTTCGGAACAGGTGCTCTCACTTCAGTGTGTAATGTCGGGTTTGGATTGATCTGACATAGACGTCTGTTTCGTGCGATGCGGATTGCGCCGGAAATGCGATGATCCGCAGTGATCTTTGGTAATTTAGGGAAGGGAAGTTAGAGAGAAGTTGATGGTTGCGAGAGGCGACTCAGGTTGCCGGAGCGACGATCAACGAACCGCATGACAGGTGTTGGTGTGACCGAAAGGGAGCATTGATATTTGTTTCGCTTTCTATGTGAGGAATCATGTAGGAGCGTAGTAGTGGGTTTTGAGACGTCTGTTCAGTTCTCGCAGAGGTCTGCATCTTTTGGATGCCAGGCTTGAGAATTGGACCGGAGTTTGGCTGTGCCGAACTCCAATTCTTTATGAAAGAAATCCGCTGCTCTTCGGAGTGGCGGAACTATATCATGGAGAGTTTGATCCTGGCTCAGAACGAACGCTGGCGGCGCGTTTTAAGCATGCAAGT
>DAOWMR010000405.1 GCA_030642995.1 Spirochaetales bacterium | reverse complement strand
GGGCTTGGCGCCGGTCCGTTACGGCGGCGCATGACCGAGTTGTGAGGGAGATTCCGGTAGTGACCCATAAACGGTGAGGATATGTCCTAATTCACGACACTGAAAAGATTTATTTCAGCATCTTGGTAAACTTGGGCTAGTTGCCCTTGCGGTGAACTCTATCGTTGCCGGCGAAGATCCGGAGGCGTCGATGTACATCGTGTTTGCACTCTTTGTCACGCTGGTGATTGTGGTGAACACCGTCGTCGTCCTGGGGTTGAGGCGCGGAAGGCAGACCCGGCGCAAGCTTCTGAGCGGGCTCCTGCGCATGTACGCTGATCACAACGTTGCCGACTACTACGATGCCTCCATCCTCGAGAGTTACGACACGCGCTACAACTTGTTCACCATCGCTGTCTTATTTACCGGGATGGTCTCCATCGCCGTGCCTATGGTGTTGCTGCTGCTGTAGCACGCGGTGCGAGATCCCTTCAGTCAATTTCCGGCGCGTGCTCCAACAGGTGCTTCTCGGCTTCGAGGTTCCAGAGATTGTTGTTGGCGCTGCAGATTTCGGCAAGTTTCGCGTAGAACGGATCAGACTTGCCGCGATCGGCGAAATCATCTATGGCCACCAGCGGGAGTTTCTTGTTCGTGTAGATAAGCTTCTTTCCGCCCGGGATACTGGGCAGATTCAGTGTGGTCTCCACAACGGCGTTCAGTCCGCCAACGTGGGTGATCATTGCCGCCGGGCTTATGACGTCATGGCCCATCAGCTCGAGCGCTTCCCGCATATCCGCCGTGTTGCCGCCGGTTGTTCCCACCAGGTGGTGCGACTCGTAGTGCACATTGTAGAAGTTGAAGCCGGCACTGAACTTGGGGTCCGTTGGACCTGCGAAGAAGTTGAGACATCCATCGGTCCCGAGGATAGCGTCGCCCTGTTCAATCACCGACTTCACGGGTGCAAAAACGAAGGCGTCGTCGTAGCCCTTGCCTTCGTTCTGTTCCAGGATGGCCGCCACGGGGTCGGTAACGTCCTTCGTGTTGAGGTATCGGAGGTCCACGCCCTGCTCGGCGGCGTGCCGGGGAGTGTAGATGGTCGCCGCGCGGTCCAATCGATCCTGATCAATATCCGTGACCACCAGCAGTCGCGGCTTGAGATCTGCATGGATGGCATAGTCAATTGCTCCGAGTCCCATGGGCCCGACCCCGGCGAGAATCGCCATGGTGCCGCCGTCGACAATGCCCATCTGGTGCTCATAGGAGCCTGCGGCAGTGTGGTACTGTGCGTGGAAGGCGCCGGCAATGCAGCTCACCGGCTCGGCAAGCGAGCCCATGAAGTAGGCTTCCCCGTCGTACGGCAGAAGACAATCGTGTTCCATCACCTCGTGCGGGATAATGATGTAGGTGGCGTCGCCCCCGATGTGTTGGTAGGTGTATCCGGGCGCTGAGAGAATGCCCATGGGAGCGCCTTCGTAGAAGATGGCGGGTTGAATGCTGAAGCGCCCTCCCTCTTCGAACGTATCCTTCCATTTGGCTCCGACGGTCACGAGCTCGCCACAGAACTCATGCCCAATCATTACCGGTTGTTCGGCGATGTTGGCAGGCACGCGCTTATGATCGGCCCCTTGCTTCGCCGCCTTGTACGACGACATGCAGATACTGTCCGAGACAATGTGCGCCAGTATTTCATCGTCGGCGATCTCCGGAAGTTCGAAGCTCTCCATCCGAAGGTCTTCCTTACCGTACATGCGAATTGCTGTTGTCTTCATCGTTGCTCCTGTCGGACGTCGTACGCTCTATTTCAGCATGACCTGGCCGCCGGTCACGGGAACCGCCTGGCCGGTCTCATACTCCTGTTCAATGACATAGTAGATTGCCCGCATGACATCCTGCACGGTGCATCCGCGGCCGGCCGGCACCTTGCTCTCATACGCTCGTCGTACATCCTGGATCGATCTGGCTCCCGGCACCTTGCCGGTCTTCAGATACTGGACGAACAGCCCCCGCTTCGGATCCGACCAGAGTGGCCCGTCCAGGAAGTTACCGGGGCAGATGGAGTTCACCTTGATCCGGTGCGGCATGAGTTCCAGCGCGAAGGATTGCGTCAGACCAATTCCGCCGAACTTCCCGCCGGCATAGGTGAAGTTTTTGTTGCTTCCCTCCAGGCCGGATTTGGAGTTGATCTGGATGATGTCTGAGTGCAGATGGGGTGCGTGCTCGTTCTGCCGCTTCATTACCGCCGATGCGTACTTAGCGCAGATGAAGTAGCCCTTGTAGTTCACGTTGGTCATGAAATCGAAGGAATTTGAATCGATTTCCTCCAGTCCGCCTGCGCGCAGAACCCCTGCGTTTGATATGAACAAGTCGCAGCCGCCGTACGTCAGGACAGTCTCGGTGAGCAGATTGGAAACCGACTGTTCGTCGGCGACATTGGTTTCAACGAAGGTGATGCCGTTGGGCGCCGCTCGGCCGCCGGTATCGCCCAGCTCTGCGGCGAGTGCCGCGCCGCGTTCAACGTTGAGATCCGCGATCACGACGTTGTACCCGTCGTCGTAGAGCGAGCGCACGATGCCCTCGCCGAACCCCTGTGCGCCGCCGGTCACCACCGCTGTTCGGCAACCCACCGTCGGCGCTCCCGCACCCGTTGACAATGACCGCCGGTATTTCTCGACTCCCCACGACTCGATAAACTGCCGAGCTTGGGCCGACATCGGACGTGGCCCGCCGCTCTTCCCGGAGGCGTGGGCGATCTTCATGGCGTCGTGAAAGACGTCGGCGATTATTCCGGCCTCGCGCGCCGAATCGCCGGTTGCAACGAGACCAACCCCCTGCACGCAGATCACGTAAGGGTCGGCACCGTGCTTTGCCCGGTAGATTGCCAGGGCGCGGAGGTAGCTCTTGATGAGCGACCCCGTGGCGCCCGGCGCGTGGAGGCCGGTGGCCGGAATTCGAACAAACAACGGGTGCGATGTGCAATAGACAATTTGATCGGGAGTGAAGGGGAGTGCGACGGCCTTGAATGCCGCCGGGTCCGAGCAGAACTGATCG
>DAOWMR010000293.1 GCA_030642995.1 Spirochaetales bacterium | reverse complement strand
GCGCCGTATCCTCGGGCGCCGTATCCTCGGGCGCCGTATCCTCGGCGTGTCACAACCTCTCGCCTCGCCGACGTTCGGGCCGCAACGGTCGGACAAGACTCAACAGCCCGAGAAGTACCGGGGAGACAAGCGCGGTGTACCCCAACTCGATCAGAAACGGGGTTGACAGAACCCGACCGACCACACCGTCGATGCCATACAAACCGGCCAATCCAATACCCAGAATCCCCTTTATGAGCACCGCGACCAGCGCGAAAAGGACCGGCATCAGAATTGGATCAACGAACATCTTGCCTTTGGTGGTGCCGTACACTGCGCCGATCACTGCATAGATGAGGGCGTAGAAGCCGAGCGGGGAAAGGCCCATTACATCAAGTACGACTCCGGCACCGAGACCGACGAGTTGACCGGTCATTGTGCCGTTCTTGTTTGCCGCGTATACGGTGACGATGAGCACGAGGTCCGGCTGAATCCCCGCAATAGATGCGAATTGGAGCACCGTGCTCTGAAGTACGGCAACTCCGGCCGCAACAGCTATCGCGAGCAACGCGACCCCCCGGCTCACTCCTGCACCCCAAGCACGAACACATATTCCAGGCGCCCGAAGTCCACCACCGGAAGAACCTCAATCTGCAGGGAGGTTTCGTACGCCTCTCCCCGAATTGCATCAACTGTGCCGATATGGATCCCCTCCGGGTATATCGATCGCATCCCGGATGTGATCACCAGATCGCCCGTGGAGATCTGGGATCGAGCGCTCTCCGCAACATACCCCATGGAGAGGAGATTGGTAGCGACGCCTCTCCCGCCGACAAGCCCCTCATGGCGGGATCGTTGAAGACGGGCTGCAACAAAAGACTGGGGATCAAAAATCGGCATGATTACTGAACTGGAGAGCCCAACTTCACTCACCCGCCCCACGAGTCCCTGGACTCCGTTCTGGTTTGCGATGACGGGCATGTCACGACGAATACCCGAAGCTCGACCACGATTAATCGTGAGGCCGCTGAAAAAAGACCCGGGCTCTTTGGCGATCACCCTCGCGGGAACGTTCTCCATTCGAATGGACTCGGAGAAATCCAGGACACGACGCAATCGATCGTTCTCGTCCCGGAGAGCCGAAACATCACCGGCCATCTGCTCGTATTCTCGCAGCTGATCAATCACACCATCGTATTCCGCACGCAGATCGCGCAATTCACCTACACTGCTTACGGTGCGTGAAAAGAAACCGCCGATGCCCGACACGGCCTGTTGCAACGCGCCCATCACCGACTGCCCAACCTCCTTGGGCCTCAGACTCAGAGAGTCGGTGCTGATCCCCAGCGAAACCAGACAGGCGACAATGATCGCGAGGAGCGTGATCATT
Organism: Spirochaetales bacterium; assembly: GCA_030642995.1. Taxonomy (GTDB): domain Bacteria; phylum Spirochaetota; class Spirochaetia; order DSM-27196; family SLST01; genus JAHOYX01. Next base: position 2,919 of record DAOWMR010000293.1, on the reverse strand, counting down.
GTTCTGTGGCGAGTGAGCGATTCCCCTAGACGCACGAGCGGTTACAGACTATTGTAGATGTTCTTGCTGTTCTTGTGCAGCCCGCGCTCGAACTCGAAATACCTACCCGCACCGAGTGCAACACAATGGAGGGGGTCCTCGGCCAGGAATGCCGGCACACCGGTTTCATTGGCAATGAGGGTGTCAAAACCCTTGAGGAGACTTCCGCCACCGGTGAGCACGATGCCTCGTTCAACAATATCAGCCGCCAGTTCCGGTGGGGTCTGACCCAGCGTTCGCTTTATTTCCTCGACAATGGAGTTGATGGGCTCCTGTAGAGCTTCCCTGACTTCCACGCTGTCAATTTCGAGCCGGCGCGGCAATCCCGTTATCGCATCCGTGCCCTTGACTTCCATCTTCTCAATCTTCTTGTCGGGACTTGCATTGCCAATTGATATTTTTAGATCTTCTGCGGTCCGCTCACCGATGATCAGATTGTGCACGGTTCGCACATGTTTTATGATCGCCTCGTCAAACTCATCGCCTCCGAGACGAATCGCGTTTGTGACAACCATGCCGCCCAGACTGATTACCGAGATTTCGCTCGTACCCCCACCGATATCTACGATCATGTGGCCTGCGGGTTCGAAAATGGGTATGTTCGCGCCAAGTGCCGCGGCAAGTGATTCATCAATGACCTTCACCTCGCGGGCACCCGCCTTGAAGGCGCTTTCCTCTACCGCGCGCCGCTCGACTTCAGTGATACAGCTTGGAACGCCGATGACCATCCGCGGTTTCACCAGCCACCGCCGCTGCAACACCTTTGAGATGAAGTAACGAATCATTTTTTCGGTCGTTTCGAGATCGGCAATGACGCCGTCTCTCAGTGGTCGAATCGCAATAATCTCGCCGGGGGTTTTCCAGAGCATGCGGCGAGCCTCTTCCCCAACGGCCACGACCTTCTTGGTACCGCGCTCCACGGCAACGACCGAAGGTTCGCTCGTAACGATGCCCTTACCGACGATGTACACCAATGTGTTACATGTCCCGAGATCAATCCCAATGTCAGACGAAAACGCGTTGAACAGACTCCGAAGCCCCATTCATTCCTCCCAGTTTGCCAGGCTTTCGAGAGCCTTCAAGTGATCCGGATCAATCTCTCGGGCACGACGCCACATGCTGCGTGCCTCAATTGACCGATCCGTGTTCTCGTATACAACTCCAAGATAGTAGATAGCATCGGCGGAATCAGGATGGTTCTCAACAATGTCCACGAGCATTGCCTCCGCGCGGCCTAGCTGATCACGCATTATCAGAACTGCTGCAAGATCGATTTTGAGTACCAGATCCAGGTATTCGTCCGAATTCCCGTCCAGGGCTTTCCTCAGGTGTTCCTCGGCCGCCTCAAACTCTCCCAGCGCAATTCGGGCATCGGCAGCCTTTATGCGCAATGCCGCCGAATCTCGCAATAGCAGGCCTTCTTCGTACCACTGCGCGCTACTGGTGTAGTCCCCCATCCCCTCGGCTGCAAGGCCCAGATACGAATGGCTGTCATCGCCTACGTAGCCGTCGGCTATAGACTGCTCCATGTACCGGGCGGAAAGATCGAAGTTGTAGGCGCCGGTGTGGTAGTATGCTTTCGCCAGAACATAGCGACGCTCTCCCTGCAACGGCGCGCGTGCTACGTGCTCTGCCTTCCGAAGCAGGATGATTGATCGCGACAGATGTTCTTGTTGCTCTGCGGTTGTTGCCAGATCAATCCCAACATAAAAGTGGGCAACCCCCCCGAAGGTGAGGGCCTGAGCATCCAGCGGTTTTTCGTCCAAAACAACCTCGGCTTGCGAAAGTACGTCGTCGTACTTGCCCTCATTCCAGAGCGTCAACAGCGTCGTATCTCGGCGACTGATCCCAAAGGGGAATGGACCAAGCCAGTTGCTGACGCCAAAGACGGCCACGGTGATCACTATGCCAATTGCCACAATGATAACCGCGACACCCAGACCACGTCGCTGGCTCTCGCCGACCGGCTTGCGCCTATTTGAGTAATTCATACTCGGTCGAGGCATTTAACGTCGAAATCCCAAAAAAGTCAATGTGGAGGCCCTTCACGGCGGGATCAGCGCAGCGGAGAGGGCAGATCTATAAGCCGGGTTCTGTAGACTGGCGCTCGAGGATCTGTGATCCGAGAGCGCTCAGTCGGACACCATCCATCTCGGACGACCGTTACCGATCATCTCCCGCAGCCCACCCGCGACTCGCCGTCTCCGGCGGGGCGAGCAACCCGTCGCTGCTTGGCTTTGCTCCCGACAAGGTTTGCCGTGCGATACCGGTTACCCGATACCCGGTGGGCTCTTACCCCACCTTTTCACCCTTACCGCGCGAACGCGGCGGTTTGTTTTCTGTGGCACTTTCTGTCCCTGCCAAATCGACAGGGCCCGGGCGTTACCCGGTGCCGTGCTCTCTGGAGCCCGGACTTTCCTCGAAACGCGAGTTCCCGAAGGACCCCATACGTCCCGCGATGTCCCGATCAACCCTCACCGCCTGCGCTAATCCTCCTCCTCCTCCTCTTCGTCGTCATCCTCTTCTTCTTCGTCGTCGTCTTCTTCGTCATCGGCGCCGGCGCCGGCCTCGTCGTCTTCATCTTCACCATGGTTCAACTCATCATCGGCACTCTCGGCGTCATCGCCTACGTCGTCATCGTCGTCATCGTCGTCATCGTCACCTGCAGATTTGTCGGCGTCGTTTTTGCTTTCCTCCTCATCGTCCTCGTCATCGCTGTCTTGAGGATCGTCCAAGAGAGATTCATCATCTTCATCAAAGGTGAACTGATCCTCATCCACGAGATCAGATAGAGCCCCGGCATCTTCGTCAAGGAAGGAGCCGTCACCTTCTTCTTCCTCACCTACGTAGAACACAATCTTGCTGCAATATGGACAGAAG
>DAOWMR010000003.1 GCA_030642995.1 Spirochaetales bacterium | reverse complement strand
GCTGACAGTGCTTTTTGTCGTCGGTGTGACCGGACTTCCGTTTGCGCAGGATGCCGGTGATGTGGAAATTCAGAATGGATTTCGAGACCTCAGACTGGGAATGACCATTGAGGCCGCGAAAGCCGCACTCGGTGTGGACCCGAACTTCAACTATCGGGGGGATCCCGATGTCAGCTTCCTTCCGTCGAGCGGTCTTCCGATCATTCAGACCGGGGGTGTTGCGTTTATCGAACGGGCAATTCTTCAGTTCACCGACGATCAGCTCTACGTGCTCACGCTGATGTTGAACCGGACCCGACTGGACTATTTCGGTGTATTCAGCGAGTTCAGCAGCCGATACGGCGAACCGGACAGGCTGGACCCGGGGCTTGCAGTTTGGGAATCCACCGAGGTCATTCTCTCGCTTGAGAGCCCACTCACCGTGAAATATGTTGACGTTGAGCTTTTTACCGGCATTGTAGAGACGGGTGTGCTGGAGGAATCGTTGGAGAGCATGACCCGCGAACGTTTCCTGGAACAACTGTGAGAAGCCTCTTTTTCGCGCTTGTCGTTGCAGCGGGTCTGAGTGGCTGTGCCGACGGCGACCTCTACCGCCTGTCCATAGGATCGATCCAGCTCGATATTGAGATTGCCGATACCGAGGAAACACGGGCCCGCGGATTGATGTTCCGGGAATCGGTCCCTGAATCCCAGGGGATGCTCTTTGTGTTTGAGGAGAGTGCCGTGCGGGCATTCTACATGCGCAACACAAGCGTTCCCCTGTCAATTGCCTACATTGACGAGCGCCTGGTCATCCGCGAGATCCACGACATGGAACCGTTTTCTCTGGAGAGCGTATTCTCACGAAACCCGGCGATGTACGCATTGGAGGTCAATCAGGGCGCATTCGGCCGGTGGGACATTTCGGTGGGTGACCGGCTCACCCTGTCGGACGCGCTTGCAGATCGAGTTCTGAAATAGAGAAGTGGCCGATCTCAGTCCGATTGCGTGTCGGTGAGTTCCGACAATTCCGGGAACAGCTCCAGCACAGGTTTTTCCCCGGGCTCGGCGGGCTCATTGATGAGCTGCTGGACCTTGCGATCGATGCGGTTCAGTTCCTTCTCCAGCCCCCTTGCGAGCGTCACTCCCTCCTCGAAGAGTTCGGCGGCCTTTTCCAGAGGGATTTCTCCGTCGCGAATCTGTTGGCTGATCTCTTCCAGTCGCTTGAGGCGGTCTTCAAAGCTCTTCATCGGGATGTGTCTCCTGTACGGTCGCATCGAGTCGTCCTCGTGCGAGGCGAACTTGAATTGGCGTTCCTGAGTCGATGCGGGATGCGTCGGTAAGCACGGTGCCGCGGGCATCTCTAACGACAGCGTACCCGCGCTTGAGCACTTCGTAGGGCGAGCACGATTCCAGTTGCTTCTCGGCAAGCTCCAGGGCGTGGCGGACGGCGCGAGCACGGTCGGCCATTGTTGCAATGAGATCCTCGCGAACCTTGTCAAACTCGAGCAAGATCGGTTGGGCGAGGGAATCGTAGGCACGGTGAAGTTCTTCCGGCGTAAACCGGCTCAGAACCAGGCTCGCGCGCGACATGCGGTCTGCGAAAGTTGACACCACTGTTCGCCCCGTCTCCATCACGCGGAGCCCAAGTTCTTCGCGGCTGGATGAAACAACTTCGGCTGCAGCGGAAGGGGTGGGTGCGCGGTGGTCGGCGGCATAGTCCACAAGCGCCCAGTCAACCTCATGACCAACGGCCGCGATGACCGGCACTTCACAGTCGGCAACGGCTCGAACAACCTCCTCATCGGAGAAGGGAAGGAGATCCTCTATGGATCCTCCGCCGCGTCCCACAATGATGACGTCGCCGAGGCGGTGCGTCCCGGCAATCCGGATCATCTTCGCAATCTGCGGTGCCGCCTGGTCGCCCTGGACCGGGGTGGGACAGATAGTGACGTCTATGCCGGCGTGGCGGCGGCCGAGGACCTGGAGGATGTCACGCAGAGCGGCTCCGGTTGGAGAGGTGACCACCGCAACCCGTTTGGGCAAAAGAGGCAGGCGTTTTTTGCGACTCTCGTCGAAGAGGCCCTCCGCGGCGAGGCGCTGTTTGCGGTCTTCAAGCGTCGCAAGAATGCGTCCGACGCCTGCCACCCGCATTCGTTCAACGATGATCTGATAGCTGCCACGTTTTGCGTAGACGCTGATGCTTCCCGAGGCGGTGACAAGCTGACCGTCTTCGGGTGAGAAGGTGAGACCGGCGCAACGGCCGCGGAACATCACCGCGGAGAGTGATGCGTCCTCATCCTTGAGAGTGAAGTAGAGGTGGCCCGTTGACGAGGGGCGAACGTTGGACAGCTCACCTTCAACGTTGACGAAAGGGAAGTGCGACTCGAGTCGGGTCTTGATCTGGTGGGTTAACTCGGTCACCGTAAGTGGCGCCGCCGACCGATCGGACATCGCGTGGAGCTTATCGTGTTGCCATGATAAACTCAATCGGGCGTAAATGACGCTACCGGGCGTGTCGATAAGGAAGTAGTGAAGATGATTGTATGCTTGTATGCTGGCAAGCCGTCTCCCTATCTGGAAAAGCCTGTCGGCGACGAGACAACCTTAGTTCGTGTTGCTGACTTCGTTGGATCTCTCTCCGAGGTATCTCGTGTGGTCATATGCGGGACGGAAGAGATTCCCGGTGTGCCGGATAACTGGGAGTGGAAGATTCGGCCGTCATGGGAGACTGCTACGCTTGTGGCTGCGCTTGCCGATCTGATAGAAGACCCCGATGATGTTCTTCTTCTGACCTTCCTCGACCAGCCCTTTGTGAACCGTGAGCTGGCCGGGAGATTGATGGATCGTCATACGCGCCACCGGGCCGATTACACGTTCGCCGATGGTTATCCGGTGGGTCTGGCGCCGGAACTCCTTCGCGGAAGGTCACTCGCCTATCTTCGTGAGCTTTCAGCTGATATGCACGGTGAGGTCACCCGGGAGAGCCTGTTTCGCGTGATCCAGAAGGACATGAATCGATTTGACATCGAGACCGAGTTGAGCCGAACCGACCAGCGGCTGCTGCGCCTGACGCTTGCTGTAGATACCAGGGCTAATTTCCAGGTCTGCGACGCGCTGGCCGGCGGAGGCCCGAGCAGTATTGATGCGTGGCCGGACCACGTCGCTGAGCGTGGTCTGCTTCACCGTTCACTGCCCAGATACGTCTCGGTTCAGGTGATTGAGCAGGACGTGCACGAAGTCACCTACAGTCCCTATCCGTCAGTCTACGGTCACGTACTCGCGCCGGGGGCCGTCATGTCGGCAGCGAAGTTCGAGGAGTTGGTTGCGCAAATTCATGAGTTTTCGCCGGAGGCGGTAATCAGCATCTCGCACTGGGGGGAGATTTCGCTTCACCCGGAGGTATTGGGACTCGTTGACGCGGTAGTCTCACGACCGCCTTTGAAACTGATCGTTGAGACGTCCGGAGTAGGCTGGGATGTCGAGTCCCGTGACGGTTTGCTTGCTCGGGACGGGATTGTCGTAATCGTGGGTCTGGACACGCACGATGCGGAAACCTACCGGGATATCCGTGGCGAGGGCTTCGCGGAAGCGGTTGAGTTCGCCGAGACAGCGATTTCGGTCATTCCAGATCGTGCGCACGTGCAGGCAATCCGGTGTGACCTGACCGAGCCTACTCTGGAAGAGTTCTACGGCCACTGGACCGAGAAGACGGAGAATGTGATCATTCAAAAATACGACTGGTTCTCGGGCCGTCTACCGGATCGTCGCGTTGGTGATCTGGCGCCCCTGAACAGGTTTCCGTGCTGGCATCTTCAACGGGACCTCACGGTTCGGGTGGACGGCAATGTGCCGCTCTGCCGGGAGGATCTCAGACGCGACAGATTCCTGGGGAACGTGTTTGAGAACGGGATAGAGGAAGTGTGGGCCGCCGGTGGAGCGGTCTACGCTGAGCACGTGGGCGGCAAGTACCGCGGAATCTGCGAAAGGTGCGATGAGTACTACACGTTCAATTTCTGACGTTTCGTACACAATAGTCGGGGGAACCCGTGTTCAGCAACGGGGACCGGATACTCGCGGTGTGTCGGCGCTCGTGCTTGATCGAGGAAGCCGGACGGTTCGGGGCGACTCATTGGAGCGGCTTGCTGCGGCCGGCGTCGGTGAGGTCATTTCCGTACTGGGGCCGGCACCGCACTATGACGTTGAGCAACTCGCCGCCAAGATGAACAATGCGCGGTTCGTGTTGCTTGGTTCGGACATTTCACCGGGAGAGCAGATCAACATTGGCGTGCACGTGTCGATGTTTCCGCTGGTGCTCGTGTTGTGGAGCGACCTGGATTTGGGCAGGTTGACTGATCGCGCCATGCGGCGTATTAGCGAGATTGACGCGCTGTGCGTCGTTCCCAGCATTCGGAGTGATCGCGGCGTGGTCATCCCGAGCGTCGCGGCCCCTGCGTTCCACGGAACGCTTTTTCGAACCATTCCAACTCAGCCGGGAAAGCAACGTGCGGAGAGTCTCTATCCGTTCGATTACATCGGAGTCTATAGCCGGGAGAAGTTTACCAGTTTGGGCGGGTATGACCCAAAGATCGACAATCCGTATTGGCAGAGACTGGATTTTGGTCTTCGAACCTATCTCTGGGGCGAGCGCATAGCGGTTGTGCCGGAACTGAGGGTTGATGCGACCCGGCCGTTGCCGTCCGACGACACAACTCCGGACGCGAGTTACGCCCGATTCCACCTGAAGAATCTTGCGGTGAAGTTTGGCGGTGATAGCGGCAAAATCCCGTTGCGATACATTCTGCGGTTCATGCTCCGAAGCGGTCTGGGGCCGGTCGAAGCGCTGCGGATATTTCGGGGCATTCGCTCATGGGTAGGGGCAAACAGATATCGGTTTACCCAGGATGCGCGCCGTGTGACCAAACTCTGGGAGGTGGACGATTGACCGGGGTTTTCCTGCAAGTGAGATTGGATTCCTCGCGACTTCCGAATAAGGCGCTGCTCGAGCTGGGGGGCAGGAGCGTCATTGAACACGCGATGCTGTCGCTGAAGCGGCTTCCTGTCTCGGTGTTTGCCATTCTCACTGATGGGGCAAGTCGGGACCTTCTGGAGCCGCGGGCGGCGCGGTGTGGCTTTCAGACCTTTGTGGGGCCGGAAGAGAATGTCCTCGAGCGTTATGTTTTCGCCGCGCGGCAGTTCGGGGTTTCAACGGTAGTGCGAGCCACAGGTGACAATCCACTTGTCAGCTGGGAACTCGCGCGTCAGGTCCTCGTGGAGTTCCGTCGACGTGACGCGGACTATTGCGGCTACGACGGTCCACCGCTTGGAACGGGAGTTGAGATTGTGGGCGTTGCCGCACTCGAACGGGCTGTCCGCGAGACCCGCTCCTCCTACGATCTGGAGCACGTTACACCGTACATCTACCGTCACCCGGGCTTGTTTGCGGCCTACCGGATCCCCGCCCCGGCGGCCTATTGTCTCCCGCACGCACGGGTCACGTTGGATACATCTGAAGACTATCAGCGGCTGTGCACCATCTTTGATGAACTCTATGGAGATGCTCCGGTGTCGGTGTTCCGTCTTGTTCGGTGGCTGCACGATAGAGAGAGCGGCACCGTAGAAGAGGTCCAGGAGGTCAATGACTACTCTTCTGGTGCCTGATCTTGAACGAGGTCACGGGACTGGTCATTTGCGACGCTGTGTGAAACTCCTCGACCAACTGCCCGATAGCTCAATCCTGGTCCCGAGCGAGAGCAGCCTCAGGTTCCGGGGTGAAGATGAGCTGGGCGAATTGCTCGAGGGCGTTCCGTCCGGGCGGATTGTGAACGAGTGCACGACACAGCCTCCGAAGGTAGTGTTGGATCTTTTCAGGGCTCGTCAGGAGACGGTCCTGCAATTCGTAAGCTCGATAACCATCGGTCTGGATATTGGCGGCAGCGGCCGGCGGCATTGTTCCTACCTCGTGGATACATTGCCTCGCCTTGACAGCGACACGGCCAATCTGACGGATCTTGCGTACCTGGATCTTCCGGACCCGACACCCCTGAGTGACTCCGCGGAAAACCGTATTCTCGTGACTTTCGGAGGCGAGGATCGCGCAGGCCTCACCGAGGCAACGGTGTGGGTGCTCGTGGAGCGTCTTGAGATTGAGGCGGAGCGCGTGACGGTAGTGCAACCCGGGCTGGGCGTCACGCTGAACCTGCCTCTTGGCGTTCGGTTGATAGGTCCACAGCCTTCGTTGACTGCGGCGCTGGCCGAGACCGAGTGGGTCATTTGCAGCTACGGTCTCACTGCATTCGAAGCAGCGGCGACCGGGAGATCAGTGGTGACGGTTGCCCCGACGCGATACCACGACCGGTTGGCGGCTCAGGTGGGATTTCTCCGAGCCGGTGTGCGACGGCCGAGCAGTCGTTTGCTCCGTGTCGCCCTGAGGGACAAGTCGCGTGCTCGTCGCATCAGCGATCGAATGCGGAGGGTCGAGGCGAAGAGCGCGGCGGAGTTGATCTGGAACATTCATACCGATCACGTTGGATGTCCGGCGCATCGCGGCAGCCGGGGCCGTGCCGTGTGGCGTGATGTCGAGAGAAGCTACTTTCGCTGTCCTGTCTGTGGGATGGTGTATCAGGAGCGATTCGGGGGGGGTGAGCAGACGTATGGAGCTTCCTACTTTTCCGACGAGTACAGGGCGCAGTATGGCAGGACCTATATCGAGGATTTCGACACAATCAAGCAGGTTGGACGCCGACGGCTGAAACGTATCCGGTCCCTGAAACCGGAACTGTTGTCGCTCCTGGACATCGGGTGCGCCTATGGACCGTTTCTGCAGGCTGCGGCAGATTGCGGACTGGAGCCACACGGAATTGATATTTCCGACGACGCGGTAGAGTACGTGACCGGCATCTTGAAGCTGCCGGCGATCGCAGGATCGGTGCTGGAGATGGATCCGAAATCGATATTTGGACGAAACTCCTTTGACGTTGTTACTCTCTGGTACGTGATTGAGCACTTTGCCGATCTTGAAACCTTACTCTCCAGAGTCTCCCGATGGGTACGACCAGGGGGGGTTCTTGCTATCGCAACGCCGAGTCTTACGGGCGTCAGCGGGAGACGGAACGCCGAGACTTTCTTCTCGGAAAGCCCCCGTGATCATCACACGATCTGGTCTCGTCGCTCGGCGACAACACTCCTGCGCGAGTACGGATTTCGGGTGCGTCGAACGGTTTCTACCGGGCACCATCCGGAACGATATCCTGCGGTACGGCGAGGCATTCTGCCGGCAGGGCTCGCACGGATTCATTCACGGATGTTCGGTTGGGGCGACACGTTCGAGCTGTATGCGGAGCGGAGCACTGATGAGTAAGCAACGAACGATCCTTATTCTCGGTGGCGGAGTAATGCAGTTGCCGGCGATTCGTTCCGCCCACAGGATGGGGCTGCGCGTCATAGTTGCCGACGGGAACGCTTCCGCGCCGGGACGTAGAGAAGCAGACGAATTTGAACACATTGACCTCCGTGATCAGGAGGCGATGCTGGAGGCGGCGCGTTCATACCACGAGGCCGGCGGGCTCCATGCGGTTTTCACAGCCGGTACAGATTTTTCCACCACAGTGGCTTTCGTCTCCGACGGGCTTGGGCTTCCCGGCACATCCCTGGAGTGTGCGTTGAACGCCACCGATAAGTTCCGGATGAGAAAGGTGCTGCGGGAAGCCGGCGTGCGAGTCCCGCGCTTTGCGGTGATTGGGGAGGACGACCTGAACGAGCGGGGGCTCTCAGATGCGGTTGCGTCGGTCGGGCTTCCGGCGGTCGTGAAGCCGGCGGACAGCATGGGGGCTCGCGGTGTCGTGCGCGTGGAGAACGCCGGGGAAGCGTTGACGCAGGCGCGTCTGTCTGTGCAGCACAGCCGAACGCGACGGGTGGTGCTGGAAGGATATATCGACGGACCCGAGTTCAGCATTGATGCGCTCGTCTACAACGGGAACACGCAGATTACCGGCTTTGCGGATCGGCATATCCGGTTCCCGCCGTACTTCATTGAGATGGGACATACCATTCCCACCAGCTTGGAGGCGAAGTCGCAGGCACTGATCATCGCTGAGTTCAAGCGGGGAGTGGACGCTCTGGGCATCACCAACGGTGCGGCAAAGGGAGACATGAAGCTGAGCCGTGACGGACCCGTGGTTGGTGAGATAGCGGCCAGATTGTCCGGCGGCTACATGTCGGGCTGGACCTTTCCACTGTCAAGCGGTGTGGAGTTGACGGAGAAGGCCATTCGGATCTCGCTCGGGGAGGCTCCGGGCAGACTGGAGCCGGCCTGGGCCCGAACGAGCGCGGAGCGGGCGGTTATTTCGATCCCGGGAAAAATTGAGAAGATTACGGGTGCGGAAACCGTGGATGCGGAGCCCGATATTGCCGAGCTTTTCCTCATTGCCGTACCCGGGGACGAAATGCGGCTGCCTACGAGCAACGTTGAGAAGTGTGGAAATGTCATAGCAGTGGCGGATACAAGGGAGTTGGCAATGCATGCGGCCGAAGCTGCGGTGTCCCGGCTTGAGGTGGTGCTGAAGGCTTACACGGAAGTAACTACCAGGTTTCTGTTCAGTGAAGCCGGCGGCTACTGGGCATATCCGTTGGAACAGTTCACCCCGGAATGGCTTCGGCGGATTCCGGTTGATGAGCAGCGGCGGTCGGACGAACCGGCCGTCATTGGAATTCTGCCAAGTGGCTCTGCGTCGGTAGCAGGCCCAATCGGGATCGGTGAACTTCCGGCCGTCGTGGGCGTGCAGGACTGGGCCTGGCGGACGCTGGAACAAACCGTGGGTGTCCTTCAGGAGGACGGTCTGGTCCGCACCGACAGGTTTGATGTGGATTTCGGGCCACTCATCTGGCGTGGAATTCTGCGTGGTGGCCTTCAGGGCGGAAGGTACGTGAGCCGAACGCTTGCCTCGCAATCACGGCGTTCTGTGTAGTGCATTGCTGTTTGAGAGGAGAATGGACTATACTCCCGCCGTGACCGACGACAGTCAGCTGCGCCGCCATCTACCGGGTCTTCTGTTACTCCTTTGTATCGGGATCGCGATAGGCTTTTTTCTGATCTGGCCGCCCGAACGGGAGGCACGAACTCTGTTCTTTCCAGGCAACACAGACTCGACACTCTCCGGTGAGCGTCGCCTGGTGCCCCGCAGCTCGGACCGAAACAGGGAGATCTACCTGGTGGTCGAGGAGTTGATTCTCGGGCCTGCGGACATTCGGCACGGACGGCTGGTGCCTCGGAAGACCAGAATTTCAAGCTTGGCGATTGTTGATGATACCGTATATGTGGATCTCAGCCCGGAAATGATCTTTGGTGAACAAGAGGTTCGGGTTGAGGTTGCGGAGGGCCTCGGCGGTATTGAGGGCACGCTTCTCTACAATTTCAGGTGGTTGGAGCGGGTTGTGCTCACAATTGGGGGGCAGGAGCCCTTTGTGCCCTCTTTCAGGCTGCCGGAAGATTCCACAGTCTAAGCAATAAAGTCGTTGACAAAGATTTTGGCGACGCTATACTTTGATATTGACTGTGAATAGCGCAGATTTGCCGGATATTCAAAGGAGAGGCAGGATGAAACGGATTTTCATTCTTTTGGTTATCGCCATGATGGCCCCTGCGGCGTTCGCCGAGCAGGCGACGCTCATCGACTTCGCGGAGCTCGTTGACACCACTACGGTTGGTGGCGTTCCTCAGCACGAAGCAACCCTCATTGATTTTGCCGATGTCGCTGGTGCGAGTTTCACCGCTGAAGAGCGCGAGCTGATGAAATCGTCGCTTTTCATTGGGAATTGGGAAGTTGACTTGAACTCGTCGGCTCAGACGGCGCTCAGCCAATCGAACACAAAGGTTCTGCCGGCCCAGGTCAGGGCGGGAGCCGAGAAGTATGCCGAGGACTTTGTGCTTGGCGTACGTGTCATGTTCCCGAGCGAGCCGTACAACGCATGGGCGCTCATTCGGCCACCGTTTGAAATCCAGGCGTATGCGAACCCGAGTATCATGGACGAAAACGGACGCGTCGTTGACGACCCGAATATGGCGCCTGAAGACACCGGCACGAAGTTTGAGAACGGCTTTGGTGTCATCAAGAACATTGGCGTGATCAAGCAGATTGGTATCAGTGTATACGGTGTCAATTTCCCTCACAGCCTCACCGTTATTCTCCAGGACGAGAACAACGAGCAGGTTGAAGTGTTCATGGGCTATCTGGACTTTGATGGATGGCGGACACTGGTTTGGGACAACCCGAACTACATCGATGATGTGCGCGATCGCGAGCTGCGGAGCTATCCGCTCTATCCGAACCTTGCGCCGATGCGCAAACTGGTAGGTTTCCGGCTCTATCGTGACGGGGCTACTCAGGGTGGTGACTTCGTCACCTACATCAAAGATGTCACGGTTGTCTACGACGGGGCTCGCCTCCAGCTCGAGGAAGACATAGATCATGATAGTCTGTGGGGTATCCTCGAAGAGCGCGAAGATGATCGGCGTGCCGCCGAGCTGAATCGCCTTGGAAACCAGCAGGTGCTGCGCTTCATTGAGCAGGAACTGCAGGCGGATGAAGTAGATCTGCGTGAGCAGGAGAACCAGCAGTAAGGCTGGCTGATCAGAACAGGTAAGTGACGGGCCGTCTCCCATGGGGGGGCGGCCCTTTTTCTTGGTGTGTATGTTCAGAGGCGACGGTTCGCAAGTGGGGACGGCGTCCTTGACGTGGATCACCGAGAGATGATGTCCCACGCATTTGGAGGTGGGAGGAGGGTCGATCAGCCGGGGGAATCAGGTCTCAGTCAGTTGCCGGTGAATGCGTCCAGGTTCAGCTCAACGCCGGTTGAGAGGCGGAACAGGAAGGAATCGGAGCTGACCTGACCGAGGAGGAAATCGTGGCCGAAGGTGTAGATGCTGCTATCGAGGTCTGCGACAACAGTGAATGCCTCGAACCGCGAGAGGGTGAAGCGGGCGCCGATCACAACTGAACCGTATGCATGATTCACCGTTGTGGTCTCAACGAATTGCCGGCCCGCATCCTGGTAGGCGAAATTAAGTTGAACCTGGTAGGGGACATTCTTCTGGAAGATATCGGTGGTGATGCCATACTCAGTCAGGCTATCAACCGCTTCACCGCCGTCGGTCTTGGTGGTGTAGCGTTTGCTGGTCACGTAGATAGTGGGAATTACATTGGGCGTGTAGAAGCCGATCGCGAGCTCGCTCTGTTCCTGAATGTAGTCTCCGGTGACGACCAGCCGACCGCTGAGACTGTTGTCGGATCTCAATCTCAGGAAGGTCACTCCAGGTATGTAGAGTTCTACGGTGGTGGACAATCCTGATTGGACCAGGGTGTCCGGCGAGTTCAGAAGACCGAAGAACGGGCCTACCGTGATGGCAAAGAAATCATCCGTGTAGGCAATGCGAGTAAACGCAATGTGTCGCAGTACTGAGTCTCTGCAGTAGGAGAGATCCAGCGCGAGACCTTCGGAGAGCTGATCACGTCCGGTTACCCGGAGTCCCCAGATATAGTCGGCACCCGGCAGTGCTGTTTCGTCGGCGGTACGGGCGCTGGGAAAATCCAGATTGGAGAGATCAAAGTAGGCGCCGGCCTCAAAGGCAAATGCTCCGACCGAGAGTGTGATAAGCAGGAACAACGGAACAACTTTCCTCATTGCTAGAACTCCGTTCTGATGCCGATGTAGGCGTCCAGGAGATCATCCATCGCGAAGGGAAAGACTTTCACGTTGGTCTTGAAGTCCCAGATAACCCCGGAGGCGTTGACTGAAACAAAAGGCGTGACGCTGACTCGCAGTTGTTCATCCGTGCTCGCAGGCCGGAGGGTGATACCGTTCTCCAGGCCGCCGGAAACCACATTTTCCTGGACATTGCCGGCAATAAATCTGACGACGATGTCGGTGGCCCCGCGCTCATCGGTAGCTTCCTGAAGGTAATATTCGGGATGCCAAAACAAGGTGAGAACGATAGACATAAAGCCGATATGAACGCGCGGCTCAAAAAGAAAATAGAAATCATCAATGTTCAGTGGGCCGTCCGTCACCGGCGCCCAGCGCGGTATGCCGATCTGGGTCAAGAACTCGCCGCCCTGCCCGGTGTTGTAGAACAGGAGAAAGCCGCCACGATAGATGCCATAGGCTCCCGCGGGAAAACTTGCCCCAAGGAATGTCTCCGCCTTGAAGCCGGGAGTGTTGAATGCGGCACGGAGGTCGGTGGAATACAATCCTGCCCCCAGGTAGGCATCCTGGTAAATCGCGGCCTGAAGAAAAACTGATTGGGAGAGGGCGGCACTTGAAAAGGCGATCCCGGTGCCGTCAATGGCGTGGACGCCGTCGTAGACTACACCGGTCGGGAAATAGAGAAGTCCGCGAAACTGACTTGCTATGATGTTGGACCCGAACTGTGCCGGAAAGACGTCCCCGTTCAGGATCCGGTCCACTTGTCCAATGAAGTAGGTGACATCAAATGGAAGGCCGAAGGTGTCTCTGACAACGACGCTCGCCGACTGGAAGCGGAGGCTGCGATTGAGAAGAGCCTCGATCTGGTCCGGGTCATAGGTGGCCCCAAGGGTGGCAGCCTCCTCGAGGTTGGTCTCATCGAGAGAGAGCGACAGTTGGCCGCCGAACTTGTAGCCGCCTCCAAACGCAATCTCAACGAGCCCGGCGGTTTCCAGTGAAAACCGGCCGCCTTCGAGAATTCCCCGCGTAAGGAGCTGAAAAGTTGGAATAGTGACGTTTGCTCCGAAGAGTGTGGCAGGCAATAGGAAGAGCAGGATAAGCATGGTGAGACGGGAAACCCGCCGAATGCCGCCGCAGCTTCTCTGAAGGTGACCTGACTGATGCATAGCAGTCCTCCGGGAAACAGTGTATCGCATGGGGGCCGCAAGAAAAACCCGCGCCTCCTTTCAATTATCGAACCGATATTGATGTCCCTTCAGTAATCCGTTATCTTATACGGGCCGCCAAAACAGCGGTGCAGGGGCGGTTAGCTCAGTTGGTTAGAGCACTTGCTCGACACGCAAGGGGTCGATGGTTCGAATCCATTATCGCCCAGAACGGCCATCCGAATGGATGGCCGTTTTTTCTAGTTCGGCGGCGAGAGCCGCTTGCGGTGCTATGCGAAGCGCGCGACGTAGGGCAGGTTGGCGGCGGTCTTGCGGATCTCTTCGGTATTCTGGAGAAGAAGGGCGGTGGAATCCCAGGTTCCGCCCACGAGAGACTGGAGGTAGGCCGCCGGCATCTGAAATCGATACTGAGAGTTCGGCGTGATGACGGTGCCCGCAAGAAGATCAATCGAGATCTTCGCGTCGGGCCGGCTCTCCACCAGTGACATCAATTCAGCGATTTCCGATTGTGCGACGGTGACCGCCGGTACACCGAGAGCATTGCAGTTTCCGGCAAAAATTTCGGCGAAGCTCTCTCCAATGATAGCGTTGACTCCCCAGCGCATGAGTGCTTGAGGAGCATGTTCGCGCGAGCTGCCGCATCCGAAGTTCCTATTTGCCAGGAGGATGGATGCCTTCCGGTAGACAGGATTGTTGAATGGGTGATCGGTGACCCTCCCATTTTCATCAATGCGGACATCCTGAAAGGCAAACTGACCAATGCCGTCAAAGGTGACGACTTTCAAGAAGCGTGCAGGGATAATCCGATCGGTATCAATGTCATTCCCGCGGACTGCAATAGCGGTACCGTCCACTCGTGTGATCTGTGGGGCGTTTGTCTGCGCGCTATCTGAATGCGGTGACATGGCGACTCCTCGTGTATCTGATCATCGGATGTCTACTACGCGGCCCGCAACCGCTGCGGCTGCGACCATGGCCGGGCTCATCAGGAGCGTTCGGCCGGTCGGTGACCCCTGTCGTCCTATGAAGTTCCGATTGGAGGAACTTGCGCAGAGTTCATTCCCGTTGAGCTTGTCCGGATTCATGGCAAGACACATCGAACAGCCCGCGGCGCGCCACTGGAATCCGGCAGCCCGGAAGATCTCGTCCAAACCTTCTTCCTGTGCTTGCCGTGCAACTTGCTTGCTGCCGGGGACGACAAGTGCTCTGACATGAGCGGCAACGGCCCGGCCTTTGACGGCGGCGGCCGCTTCGCGGAGATCAGTGATCCGGCCATTTGTACACGACCCGATGAAAGCAACGTCTATCCTCTTCCCCTCGATGGGTTCGCTCTCTGCAAACGACATGTGGCGGTAGGCGGCTTGTGCAACTTCACGGTGTTCCTCCGGCAGATCAGCGATTAATGGAGTGAGCTTGGTGATACCGATGGCCTGGCCGGGATTAATTCCCCAGGTGACCATGGGCTCCAGGGTTGACGCGTCAATGGTGTAGAGATCGTCGTAGTCGGCGCCGGTGGGTGATGCGATGCTCTTCCAATAGTCAATGGCTCTCTGAAACGCCTCGTCGCCGGGAGCGAATTTACGGCCACGAATATAGTCAAAGGTTGTCTGATCCGGGTTGACGTACCCAACACGTGCGGCACCTTCAATGCTCATGTTGCAGATGGTCATGCGTCCTTCCATGGACAACGCTTCAATGGTGCTGCCGGCGTACTCATAGGCGAAGCCCAGGCCGCCGTTGACGCCCAGATCGGCTATGATGCAGAGGATGATGTCCTTTGCGGAGACCCCCGTGGGCAACTCGCCGTCCACCTGGATGCGACGAACTTTGGGTTTGGACATGGCCAGGCACTGGCTCGCGAGCACGTCGCGCACCTGGCTGGTCCCAATGCCAAAGGCGATGGAACCGAAGGCTCCATGGGTTGAGGTGTGCGAATCTCCGCACGCGATCGTCATTCCGGGCTGGGTGAGTCCGAGTTCCGGTCCCACGATGTGGACAATACCCTGGTGACTGGAATCCAGACCGAAATACCGGATCCCGTACGCCGTGGTGTTCCGTTCAAGAGCCTGTATCATTTCCTCGGCCAGAGGATCCGCAAACGGACGGTTTTGATCGGCAGTGGGAACGATGTGATCCACCGTTGCCATGGTGCGATCAGGATAGAGCACCGGAAGCCCGCGCTCTTCCAGCATCTGAAAGGCCTGCGGGGAGGTAACCTCGTGGATCAGGTGCAGTCCTATGAAGAGCTGGTCCTGTCCGTTGGGGAGCGTGGCCACCTTGTGGCGTTCCCACACATTATCCAGAAGATTCATTGCATGTCCCATAGGCATTCCCTAAGCGCGGCTCCTATGCTGTTATGGTTTCTCCACGGGTGATGAGCACTTTGCCGGTCCGGATCATCTCCAGAACCCCGTAGCGGGCAAACACCCGGCTGACCGAGTCAAGCTTGTCGGTGCGCCCGGTCGCTTCAATCGTAACGCTGCTCTCGCCGAGGTCGACCGTATCACAATCGAGTGCCTTGGCCAACTGAAGGACCTCACCGCGCATGTCGGGCTCGCAGTGGATCTTTATCAGTGCAAGTTCGCGATGAATGACATCGTCGTTTGTCCGATCCGAGGCATGCACAACATCTACAAGCTTGTTCAGCTGCTTGAGAATTTGATCGAGCACCTTCTCATCGCCGCTGGCCACAATGTTCATTCGGGAGAAGTCAGGGTCGGCCGACGGCGAAACCACGAGGCTGTCCACGTTGTAGGCTCGCCGGGCAAAGACGTGGGCGATTCTGATCAATACTCCGGGTTTGTTTGCCACGTAGAGGCTGAGTGTGTGCTTCTTGAAGGCGGGCCCTGGCGCAGGGACAGATGATTTCTTCTCCGTACTGGTCATCACGTACTCCCAACTGGTTTATCAAGCTTCTTTTTCGGCGGTTCAAGGATCATCTCCTTGAGACTCGCCCCTGCTGGAATCATCGGGAACACATTGTCCTCCTTCTCAACTTCCACATCCACGAGACAAGGTCCATCGTTGTAGGCAAGGGCTGCCCCGATTATCCGTCGGACGTCTGCAGAGCGCCTGACACGAAACCCTTTCATTCCATAGCTCTCGGCCAGTTTCACAAAGTTTGGATTCCCCTCCATTTCAACGCCACTGAGTCGATTGTCGTAGAAGAGGTTCTGCCACTGCCGAACCATGCCCAAATAGTGATTGTTGATGATGATGATCTTCAGGGGGAGCTTGTGGACCACCGCGGTCGCCAGTTCCGAGAGCGTCATCTGGAAGCCGCCGTCGCCAACGATTGCAACCACCGTTTTTTCAGGCTGCGCGAATTGCGCTCCGATCGCGGCCGGCATTCCGAAGCCCATGGTGCCGGCACCACCGGAAGAAATCCAGTGAAAGCGATGGTCGGTGAGGTAGTACTGAGCGGCCCACATTTGATGCTGTCCCACATCTGTGGTGACAACCGCCTTGCCCTCCGTTTGGCGATAGACCTCATCTATCGCATGCTCGGCACGGAGCTTGCCTGATTTCTTGAACTTCAGGGGGAAATCACGCTTCCAGCGGTCGATCTGAGCCAGCCAGTCGGCGGTGTCGCCCGGTTGGGCAACGGCTGAGAGTGCCTCGACGACGTGCTTGGCATCACCTTCTATGGTGCAATCCATCTGGAGCGTTTTCTCAAACTCTGCGGGGTCAATGTCGATGTGGATCTTCACCGCATCAGGACAGAAGGTATCGTAGCTGCCCACGATACGGTCGTCCCACCGGCTGCCGATGGACATGACGAGATCGCAGTCAACCATCGCCTTGTTTGCATAGGCGGTTCCGTGCATGCCAAGCATTCCGAGGTTCAATCGGTGTGTTTCCGGTACGCCGCCCTTTCCGAGGAGCGTATTGGTCACTGGTATCTGCAGCCGCTCGGCGAGGAAGGTGAGAGCCTTCCCGGCGCCGGATATGACCGCACCATGACCTACGAGAAAGATAGGCTTGCGAGCTCTCTGAATCAGGCGGGCCGCCTTCTCCACGGCCTCCACATCAATCTGATCAGGCACCGTATATCCCGGAAGGTGAAACTCCTCGCTGAAGTCAGGTTCGATGAGGGCGCTGGACACGTCCTTTGGAACGTCAATGAGCACCGGACCAGGTCTGCCGGTCCGAGCGAGATGGAAGGCCTCGCGGACAATTCGGGGCACGTCTCTGGCATCCTTGATGAGGTAACTGTGCTTTACCACCGGGTAGGAGATTCCGGAAACATCAGCCTCCTGAAACGCATCCAGTCCGAGGCTGCCCGTAACCGTCTGACCGCAGATTACTACCATGGGGATGGAGTCCATGTATGCAGTGAAAATACCGGTGATTGTGTTCGTGGCTCCGGGCCCGGAGGTCACCAGGACCACAGCGGGCTTGCCTGTAGCGCGGGCATACCCATCGGCCATGTGAGCTGCGCCTTGTTCGTGACGCGTCAGGACGAGCTTTATGGGCGATTCCACGAGAGCGTCGAAGAGGGGAATAGCTGCACCGCCCGGCAGTCCGAATATGTAATCCACGCCCTCCTGCTGGATCACGTCAACAATGACTTGGGCGGCGGTCTTCTTGGTTGCTGTCATCGTGCCTCCAAAACGGCAAAAAGTGCCCGCATTTTCATACACTAGGCTAAAGTAGGTCAGAACTTAGATGAAAGTTCCACTTCTGTCAACAACAAAAGTCAAACGAGCCATGAGAAGCTGACAAGATGCGGCTCCAGGAGAGAGATATGGTGAAAGTACCGCAGACAAGCGAAGAAAAGCTCAACAATTTCTGACGCGCACGGCTCCGTTGCTCGGTATCTACGTTTCGGATCATGCCAGGCGAGGAAGATCCATGCGATCGCCCGATTTCTGCCGAGAACCGAGTGGTTGAAGAAACACCGGAGTACGTCTATGGTTCGGCAGAGACGATTGAACTCTCCATGTCAAGAACTCCGGGCGTGGGCCAAGCGGCCGGCTATTTGAGAATAGAGGACACCGAGTCATGATCGATGTATTGAAGCGACACCGTGAGCCGATTAGCCGTTCGCTGGCGTTGCTGTTGGAGAAGGCCGGCGGGCACCTGGATGAGGTGTGTTCCTGGGCGCCTGACTTTCGAAGCCGTCTGGTGGGCTTTGCGACCCGGGGCAAGCTGATTCGTGGTTCGCTGGTGGTCGGCGGGGCTGAAGTATTTCACTACGAGGCTGACGAAGACCTTTACGAGGTGGCGGCGGCGGTTGAGCTGGCACAGTCGTTTCTCCTCATTCATGACGATATCATGGATGAAGATGCGGTGCGGCGCGGCGAACCGTCCGTTTTCGAGCAATATCGGCGAATAGGAGCGGAGTCCGGATACGCGAAGGCAGGGCGATTCGGAGAGAGCATGGGGATCTGCGCGGGCGATGTTGCGATGTTACTTGGCTTTGAAGCGGTCGCGGCAACATCATTTGATCCGGCGCTGCGGACGGAACTCATACGACGGATTGCCGCAGGGATTGCCGATGTGGGCGTTGCTCAAATGGCCGATGTAGCCAACGGTCACAGACCGGGGCGTGCCGGCGAAGAGGAGATACTCTCGGTATATCGCTACAAAACGGGACGCTACACCTTTTCGCTTCCGCTCTGTCTTGGGGCGCTCATCGCAAAGGCGCCCGGCGCCGACATAGAACAACTCGGCCGATGGGGGGAACTTCAGGGAATCATTTTTCAGATTCGCGATGATCAGTTGGGCTTGATGGAGGACGGAGAAGAAACCGGTAAGCCTGCAGGTTCGGATATCGTTGCCGACAAACAGACATTGCACCGACTGAAGCTGTTCGAGGCTGTTCAGGGTACCGGGTGGGAGCGAGTCGCGTCGTACTTCGGCGGCCCCGTGTCGCGGGGGCAGCTGGATGAGATCCGCGCGGCACTTCGGGAGCTTGGAGTCCTCAACGAGATTGATGATCGGATTGCCCGATTGCACGTGGAATCTGTCTCCGTCATGGACGAGATCCAGTCACTTGATGCAGGGGCGAAATCAATCCTTCAGGAGATAGCCGACTTCAACCGGGGGCGTCGCCGATGATCCGTGCCGTATTGCTGGACATGGACGGAGTGCTGGTTGATTCCGAGCCGTTCATCATGAAAGCTGCGATGATGATGTTCGAGGAACTTGGTCATGCTGTCCGTGCGTCTGATTTTGTGCCGTTCGTGGGTGCAGGGGAAAACAGATACATCGGCGGGGTGGCGGAACAACACGGCATCAAAATCGACATTGACGAGGTCAAATCACGAACGTACGACATCTACGACGAGATCATCGTAGGAAATCTGCGACCGCTGCCCGGAGTGGAGAAGTTCCTGGATCGTTGTCAGGATCGGTCGCTGCTCACCGCCGTCGCCACAAGCGCGGATGAGCGAAAGCTTGTGGCCAACCTTGCCGCCATCGGCCTTTCGATGGGGCGTTTTGACATTTACGTGAACGGGCTCGACGTAACCCATCGCAAGCCACACCCTGAAATCTATCTGAGCGCCGCGGGACGCCTGGGTGTGGAACCGGTAGAGTGTCTGGTGGTTGAAGACGCCGTAAACGGGGTGGAGGCGGCGCACCGTGCAGGATGCCGATGCGTGGCGCTCACGACTTCGTTTCCGGCCGATAGACTGACCATCGCCGATTGGGTTGTTGATAGTCTCGCGACGGTTCCGGACGAAGCCCTGGAGTGGTAGTCCGTTTCGGTTCAATGGTCGCGACCGGGACTCAGGTTGCCCGGGGGAACCCCGCTACCGTGTGAAAGAAGTACTCGTGCACTCGGGTATCGGCGGTGAGTTCTGGATGAAACGTAGCTGCAAGAAGTGCACCCTGTCGAACCATCACCGGCTTGCCTTCAAACTCGAGTATCACTGTCACATCATCAGAGACTGAATCGATGATCGGCGCCCGAATGAATACGCCAAGGACGCTTCCATCCTGCCATCCGGCCCAATCTGAATTCGAGACGGCAACCTCGGCCTCAAAGCTCTCTATCTGACGCCCGTAGGCGTTTCGCCGGACCGCGACATGCAACCCGCCGATTCGTGGCTGATCGCTTCCGATGATCTCTTCCGCGAGGAGAATAGTGCCTGCGCAAGTGGCGAGTACGGGTAGCCCCTCGCGAATCCGCCCGCCGATGAGATCGAGCATGCCGAACCGTTGAAGGAGCATCCCTATAGTTGTGCTTTCGCCGCCCGGAATGATGATTGCATCGACTTGAGCCGCCGTTTCAGTGTCGCGAACCGGCACGGCGCGCATTCCCAGGGCGCATGATCGTTCGAGATGTTTCTCAAAATCGCCCTGGAACGAGATGACGCCGACTGTCTTCACCTGATTGGCCTACCAGCCTCGGACCGATAGCTTCTCGCTTTCGGCCATGCCGGCAACCGCGATGCCCGACATCGGTTGTCCGAGGCCGCGGGAGATTTCCGCGAGCTTGGCCGGATTCTCATAGTTGGCCACTGCATCGACGATAGCTCGGGCTCGTGGCGCAGGATCATCCGATTTGAAAATTCCCGACCCCACGAACACCGCTTCCGCACCGAGCTGCATCATGAGCGCCGCGTCCGCAGGTGTCGCAACACCCCCGGCCGAGAAGTTCGGAACCGGTAGTTTGCCGGTTCGTGCAACCTCGACGACAAGATCGTAGGGGGCGCCGAGGTCCTTCGCCGCTCCCATCAACTGCTCGGGTTTCAGGCTGCCGAGACGTCGGATTTCATCGGTGACCGAGCGCAGATGACGTACGGCCTCGACGACGTCGCCGGTTCCCGCCTCACCCTTAGTTCGGATCATCGCAGCGCCTTCGCCGATTCGTCGCAAAGCTTCACCGAGGTCGCGGCAGCCGCAAACGAAGGGGACGCTGAAGCCGTGCTTGTCAACGTGATAATTCACGTCGGCCGGGGTGAGCACTTCGCTTTCGTCAATGAAGTCCACCCCAAGGGCCTCGAGGATCTGGGCTTCAACGAAGTGCCCGATGCGGCACTTGGCCATGACCGGAATGGAGACGGACTTCTGGATTTTTTGGATCATTTCAGGGTCGGACATGCGCGCCACTCCACCCTGAGCCCGAATATCCGCGGGAACACGCTCGAGTGCCATGACGGCCTGTGCTCCTGCCTCCGCGGCGATCTTCGCCTGTTCAGCCGTCGTGACATCCATGATGACGCCACCCTTGAGCATCTCGGCCAATCCAACTTTCGTGCGCCAGGTGGATTTCTGACGTTCAGTCCACAGTGTATCGCTCATTAGTTCCTCTATGTAGTTCCTCTATATTTCAGTCTCTGCATTGAACTTAGTTGGGCGCCTTCACGATGTCAATACGACCGCGATTTGCCGTTGGTTTGCCGGTCTGCTGCTCTAATGGTAGAGTATCGGCATGCTCACCGACCGGATCGCCGAGGTCAGAGATCAGATCGCGACCGCGTGTATACGCGCGGGGAGAAGCGTTGACGGCGTGCAACTTGTCGCGGTCACGAAGAATCATCCGCGCGAGGTCGTTCAGGAAGCGATTGACGCCGGGTTGCGCGTGTTCGGTGAGAACCGCGTGCAGGAGGCGGTGGACAAGTACCAGGGCCTGCTCGATGGGATCCAACTTCACCTGATCGGGCACCTGCAAACCAACAAGGCGAAGTTCGTTCCGGGAGTCTTCTCGTGGGTGGAGAGTGTCGACAGCGTACGCATCGCCGAAGCGATCTCGCGGCGATTGAGCGATTCGGAATCAACCTGCTCAATCCTTCTGCAGTACAACTCATCGGGCGAGGGGACCAAGAGCGGTTTTGCCGAGCCCAATGAGCTTCTCGAGGCTGCCGAGCAGATCCAGGGATTGCCGGGGATATCTGTTCGTGGGCTCATGACGATCGGACCGTTTACGGAAGATAGAGCAAGAATCGCCGGAGCATTTGAGCAAACCCGCTTGCTGTGTGAACGGGTGCGAGGCCAATTGCCCGACGCCGCAATCAACACGCTCTCCATGGGCATGACCGATGATCTTGATATTGCGATATCCGAAGGCAGCACTGAAGTGAGAATTGGGACTGCGATTTTCGGGAGCCGAGAGAAATGAGTAGACGAATGATGAGCGTGGTTGTCCTTGTTGTCATGACGGGCGCCGGAGCTTTTGGGCAGGCAACCGGAGCTCCCCAGACGGCCGGCCCCGCCTCCGCGGAGGTGACGGCAGAGACCCCCCGGTGGGCCCTGGATCTCAGGCGGGCCGAAATCGTTGCGACGGGGAGTTTTCCGCTGACGTTGCTCGCGGCAAGACTGACCTACAGCCTGTTGCGCTTTGCGGTTCACGGCATCCAGGACCCTACTTCTGCTATGACCTACGCGCCGTGGTTTCTCGCGCCGCCCGGCTCGCCTGAGCTGGAGTTTGGGGAGAAGCTCGGTATCGTAGCCGGCGCCGCGACTCTCTCCTCCCTGATCGCGTTCATTGACTACCGCAGGGGTGTCACCGAGGGTGATCCGGAACCATGAACGCCCGTCGGGAAGCCGGGGCGGTTGCCGGCGAGGAGCACGCCGGCATGCGCATTGACCGATTCGTGGCTGATGAGATGGATCTCTTCTCAAGGAGCCAGTTTCGTCGGCATGGAGTCGTGATCTCGGTCAACGACAAGATTGCGAAACCATCACGGCTTCTGCGCAGCGGTGATCAGGTTCGTGTGACCTACCACGATACGGTTGAGCCGTCGGTTGAGCCTGAGGCGATTGACCTGGACATTCTCTACGAAGACGATGACGTAGTTGTCGTCAATAAGCCACAGGGTATGGTGGTTCATCCTGCCGCAGGAAACTGGAGCGGCACACTGGTCCAGGGGCTGATGCACTATGTGACCGGTCTTGGTGACGGTGCAGAATCGTTGCGCCCGGGAATAGTCCATCGGCTTGACAAGGATACTTCAGGCGTTCTGATAACGGCGAAAACGGTTGAAAGTCAGGAGTATCTGTCAGAGCAGTTCCGCGGACGATCCCTGGAGAAGCTCTACCTTGCGATTGTTCGCGGGGCGCCCCCGCGATCGAAAGATGAGATTTCAACGCACATCATACGCGACCCGCGGAACAGGAAACAATTCACGGCGGTTGCTCGGGGGGGGAAGTCCTCTATTACCGAGTATCGCGTGCTGAAACGGTTCACGGGCTATTCATTTCTCGCTCTCCACCCGATGACCGGGCGGACCCACCAGCTCAGGGTTCACATGCAGCATGTCCGGTGCCCGATTCTGGGTGATCCGGTGTACTCAAGGGCTGATCGGGCCTTCCCGGAGGTGGGCCTCATGCTTCATGCCTACAGGCTTACCATCCGGTTACCAGGAAGCGGGAATCAACACACCTTCACCGCACCGCTGCCCGAGAGGTTCAGGCGAGTTCTGCGGGCTTTTGCGGATCTTCCGTCGGGAGCGTCCGACGCTCAACCGCGACGGTAGTTGGGGGACCGTAGAACGGGAGAATAACGGTTTCGTCGGGGAGAGTAAGAATGGATTCTGCGATATTGGCCAGCAGAATGGCTTTGGCGTACGAGTTTGAGACGGCGCCGAGTTCCCCGGCGGAAAGAGCCGGGCCGGAGAACAGAAAACCGCCGATGAGGAAAGCCACGGCATCACGACCGTAACCGGGCATCCCAATGACCCTGACCGAACTTTCGCAAATGTCCAGGGTCTCCCCGGTAGTCACCGGAATGGCAGTGAGATCCATAATGCTCGGCATGGCAGCGCAAATCCGGACATCGGTATACACCCGCATGATCGTGCGCAATCCGGCCAGGTGTTCCTCATTCGAGTGAGTGAGCAGAATACAAGTCACCCGGTATGAGTGGTGTTCTATCAGTTCCAATAGCGTGCCGTCAAAGGTGGCAGGGTCAATGAGAATCGCCCTTCCGGAGGGCAGCCCGACGAGGTAGGTATTTGACAAGGTATTCACCGCAAAATGCGAGTAGACCCGCACTACCATCCCTCCCTGTCGACAAACACGGCATCCTCCTCGTTGGCGAAGGAGAAACTCAGTCGATCCTTGGGCGTGCGTATGAATCGAGTCTGCTTGAGATTGCAATTGATTACTTGCAGATCAAGGTTCGGGGCACCGTCAAATCGGCTGTGGAGCAGGTCACAGTCGTCAATGACGAGTTCCGTTCCGGTAATTCCGTTGAAGCTGCATTGAATGAGATCTGAGCCGGTAAAGGTGATCCGGTCGAATGAAGAACACGCGAAGACACAGTTCTTTGCGCGGAGATCGGAATATGAGCCGGACGAGTGTGAAGAGAAATCAAAGAAACAAAGTTCAAACGTGCAGTTTCGGATGGTACAGTTGCGGAATTGCGATTGAGTGAAGTTGCAGCCGTAGAAGCTTCTATCAGCGAGTTCCACTCCATCCAGCTGCAGTCCCGGCATGTTGAGATCCATCACAACCTTGAATCGCGAGAGGACTTGCAGGAGTCGGTCGGCGGAAACTGGTTTGCTGGGAGGATTCCCGGGCCGAAACATTGCTCCATCGTATCGCGTTGGCCGGTCCGGACGCAACAACACCGTTGCAGCGCATTGGTGCTTCGCCTATCATGAGGCCATGGCAACGTGTTTCAAGTGCGGGCATGAACTTCCGGCCCGTGAGAAAATATTCCGCTCAACGGTGTGTGAGAACTGCGGATCGGACCTGCGTGTATGCAAGAACTGCGGATTCTACCTGCCCGGCGCCCACTGGGACTGCCGGGAGACCATACCGGAAGCGGTTCGAGAGAAGGACCGTGCAAACTTCTGTGAGTTCTTTCGGCCTGAAACGGAAAAGGATTCCGAAGATCGAGCGGTGGCCGGTGATGGACAGCCGGATAACAGGGAAGAGAAGGCCCGTGACCAGTTTAACAGCCTCTTTGGCGACAGCTGATCAACCGATCGGCTTCGTTGACTCGGGAATCGGGGGGCTTCCGTACCTCCGTCGCGCCCGGGAGCTTCTTCCCGAGGAACGCTTCGTTTACCTGGCCGACCGTCGGCACTTTCCGTACGGCGTGCAGTCACGCGACGCGATTCGTGAGATTGTGATGAACGCCGTAGCAGAGCTTGTAAGTGTTGCCCGGCCCAAGATGGTCGTGGTGGCGTGCAACACCGCGAGTGTGGTTTCCCTTTCGGAGCTGCGTAGGACATTTAGTATTCCGTTTGTCGGGGTTGTTCCAGCCATCAAACCCGCTGGGGCAGCAGCTCCGGATGGGCGAATAGGGGTGTTGGCGACAGAAAGAACGGTCGAGGATCCGTACGTATCAGATCTGATTCGCGAGTTTGCCCCGAATAGCGGGCTGGTGCTCGTGCCTGCCGGCGAACTTGTAGAGATTATCGAGTCCAGGCTCACCCTTGCCTCGCCCAAAGAAATCCTCGACATCCTGCGACAATCGGCTGCGAAGCTGATTGCCGAATCGGTTAACGTTGTGGTGCTCGGATGCACTCATTTCACCCACATTCGAGATGAGCTTTCTGAACTGCTCAGGCACGAAGTTCCCGTCCTCGATTCTGTGGAAGGTGTGGCACGCCAGATTGTGCGCGTGTGCGGGCATGCCGGGAGGGCCGGGGATGCTGCGCATGCTGCGGCGGGTCCAAAGACAGAGGACCTGCTTCTCGTGACCGGACGAGAGGCGCGCAGAGAGCCTGGGGGAGCGGCTGCCGGGGACGCCGTGGAGAACTACCGTCGATTGGCTGTGAGATTCAACCTGAAACTGCTCGCTCAAGAGCCGGTCAAGTAGGTCCGGTCGGCGTATGACCACTGGATTGGTGCTGACAGGGCGGAACAACATTTTCACTGTTCTGGTGGATGACCAGATGCTCCTGTGTCGATTGAAGGGTAAACGTCTAGAGATTGACGAACGGAGCTATAACCCATTGGCGCCGGGAGACTTTGTTCGGGTGGGCAGTGTCAATCATCAGGAAGAAAGCGGCATCATAGAAGAAAGGCTGGATCGGTCCAGTGCGTTCGTGCGCTTCAATCGGAAACGCGCCGCGCCCCAGACCCTCGCGGCGAACGTTGCCGAAGCTTTCTGCGTGACATCGGTTCGCGAGCCGCAACTCCGTCCGCGTTTCGTGGACCGATTTCTTGCGCTCGCCGAGCATCAGGGTATTCCAGCCGGGGTGATCGTGAACAAGGCGGACTTGGACGCGGACGCGGCCGCGAGCGCCGTCGTTCGATACCGTGAACTTGGCTATCCGGCATTTGCGCTTTGCGCTGTCACCGGCGATGGTACCGAGGACCTCAGGCAACACCTTGGATCGCGGCTGGTTGTGTTCGTTGGACAGTCGGGAGTGGGGAAATCGACCCTATTGAACGGTCTTGTCGGTCGGGAGATTCAGCGGGTTGAGCATGTGAGCCATCGGTTTCTCCGGGGGCGCCACACAACGAACGCAGCCCGGCTCATTGAGGCAGCCGGGCTGCGGATCGTGGATACGCCGGGCGTCCGCGAATTGGACATACGCACGATAGACACTGGTGTGTTGGCGTGGTGTTTCCGCGAATTTCGCAGTTTTATCGGCTCGTGCGAGTATTCCGATTGCGTACACCACGATGAACCCGGTTGTGCCGTGCGGACTGCCGCCGTCGAGGGAGAAGTTGCGAGTGAGCGCTACGAAAGCTACCTGAAACTTCTCGTTGAGCTGCGCGATCTGGAGAGCGAACCGTCGTGAATCGACACACCATCCGTGTACTGGAGTTTGAGAAGATTCGAACGCAGCTCCGCGAATACTGCCTGACAACAGAAGCAGATGAGGCACTGCGCAAGGAACGGGTGAGACTTGACCCCGGTGAAGTGGAGCAACTCCTCCGACCTCCCGTGCTCTGAGGCGTTGTCTTGAAAGCATCGTGGAGTTTCCATCCCTTTCATTCCCGCCGATGGATTCCGTCCTCACCGAACTGGAGAAAGAGGGTGCGGTACTGGAAGCCGCGGATCTGGCGGGCATCGCATCGTATGCTCGTAGCTCGACGCTTCTTCGGGCCTATCTTGTGAAGGCCGTCTCGGAAACCAGAGACGCAACCGTTGAGCCCCTCGTGGAAGCCGTCCCCGACGTGAAGTCCGTTGCGGATTACGTGTTCAAGTTCGTGGATGCGGACGGCTCAATTCGTGAGCGCGATATTCCGGAGTTGAAACGAATCCGCACGCAAATCAACCGAGCCCAGCAGGAGTTGCAGCGGGAGGCGCAGGGGCTGTTGGGAAGGGACGACCTGCGAAGATATTGGAACGCCTCGGTTCCGACCCAGCGTGAGGGCAGAACAGTTCTCGCTCTCAAGGCAGATCATCGCGGGAAGGTGACCGGCATTGTTCATGAGATTTCCTCAACGGGTGCAACAATTTTCATTGAACCCGACTCGCTCGTCCAACGGAATAACAACGTCACCGAGGCAAACAATCGATATCAGATGGAGCTTCTCCGCATCCTGCGCGAGCTCTCCCGGTATTGCCACGCACATCACGACGAGCTGACCCAATGTGTCAAGGCCGTGACCGAAATCGATATGGTTCAGGCGCGCGCGCGGTACGCCATCGCAAACGACTGCATCGCGGCGGATCCGAGTACCGACCGTATCTCGCTGCGTTCGGCTCGCCACCCCCTGTTGGGTGCCACCGCTGTGCCGATCTCCGTAGAGTTCCCGGCCGGCAAACGATTGCTCGTTGTCACCGGTCCAAACACCGGGGGAAAGACGGTAAGCCTGAAGACGGTGGGTCTACTCGCTCTGATGAATCAGTTCGGAATGGAAGTGCCGGCGGCCGCAGGGAGTGAGTTGCCGGTCTTCAGGGGGATCTTCGCGGATATCGGTGACGAGCAGAGTATCGAGCAAAGCTTGTCGACCTTCTCCGGGCACATGCGGAACATCGGAAGGATTCTGAACAGCGCTGATGAGCAGTCCCTGGTATTGCTCGACGAGCTTGGATCCGGCACCGACCCCGAAGAGGGTGGTGCCCTCGCCATGGCGATTCTCGACGAACTTCTTGACCGCGGACCCTACACGATCGTGACCACTCACCACGGCGCCCTCAAGCATTACGGGTTCACCCAGCCGGCGGCAACCAATGCGTCCGTGGAATTTGACATGAAGAGC
>DAOWMR010000069.1 GCA_030642995.1 Spirochaetales bacterium | reverse complement strand
CGGTAATGACGACTACGAGGTTGTGCCGTCGGCAGACGGCGCCGGGAACGATCGTTCTGAGTACAATGGGGCCGTTCTGTTCTCGGATTCAGGTTCCCGGGTGGAGACATACCGAAAAATCCGGCTCGTGCCTTTCACCGAGCATTTTCCGTACAAGGCGCAGCTTCCGTGGGTCTACGAGTTGCTGCAGGAATTCGACGTCCATTTCTGGGAGCCGGGTGTTTCGCGAACGGTCTTTGAGCATCCGGATGTGAAGTTCTCAACACCCATCTGCTACGAGGACGTGTTCCCCAACTACGTGCGCGGCTTCGTGCTTGAGGGCGCCGAGGCCATCTTCAACATTTCCAACGACTACTGGTCCTTGACCGAGGTTCAGGCAAAGCAGCATTTCGTGGCCGGTCTTTTCCGCGCCGTGGAGAACCGTCGGCCGATCTTGAGAACCACGGCATCGGGGCTCACCGGCCAGATTGACAGCCGTGGGCGGATCATTCAAACCGCACCGTACTATCAGGAAGCAACGCTGGTTTCCGATATCGAGATTTCCAACGAGCAGTCCTTCACCATTTACACACGATTTGGCGACTATTTCCCACTCGTCGCGGGAGGCTTCCTGTTCGTCATTTGGTTCTCCTCCGTCGTTGCAGCAATGGTCGGACGACATCAGGTGAAGCGTAAAACGACAGACACCAATCGTCCCGAGCCGACGAACTCGTCTCCCGAACCCGCTCCGGCGCCGCAGCCCAAAGCAGGCCGCAGTCAAAATCCTCTTCAGACGCTCGGCAAGCCGCTTGGGGGTCGCAGACGGAAGAGGCCTAAACAAAAGAAAACCAACTGGCGAGAAATCTGGGACTGATAAGCTGTTCCGTCGCCCGCGCGGGTGCTACAATGAGATTGGGGGTGTCCATGAAGATATTGTGGAAGCTGTTTGTGACCGGAGCCGTCTTCGTACTGGCCGGCTGCGCCAGCCAGGAAGCAATGGATTCGGAGCCCGGGGAACCGGCGGTGGAGGAGACTCGCGCTGAAGAACCGGTTGTGGAACCGGTTGAAGTCGCCGCCGCCGAACCGACTCTCCTGGACGCAGAAGGGATCGCAGTGTTCAAAGCCGGCGACGGCGCCGTCGTTGCGGCGTCGGGATCAATCACGCTTGCCACCGGCGGGGCAGAAACAGGCCGGCTGATACCGACAAGCTCAGACTCATCGGTGACCCTTTACGTGACCCGGGACGGGAGTATCCCGTCGGCAGGGAACAACTGGGGTGGCCCGATGGATCCCGCGAATCCGCAGATGATCACACGTCTGCTCGAAGGGACCGGCGCCTACAGGATTGTGGCCGAGTTGGACGGATCGTACAGCGAGGTGCTGACGGCCTACGTCACCTGGCAGCACGAGGAGAACCCTGTGCTTGAAGCGCCCACGTTCGAAGTGGCAGGAAGACGAGTGAACGGCTCAGTGGAACTTCCCGTTTCCGACGGTTCAGACGAGGACCTGCGACTCTACGTTGGGAGCAACTATGTAGGTGCGACCCTCTACATCTCAAGGGACGGAACCGAACCGAGCCCGGAGAACTTCTGGAAGAGCCAGATGGCAGACGGTACCTATGTCTTCTCCTCTGAACCTACGATGGCTGCGTATCGCATTGTCGCCGTGTGGCAGAATGTGGTGAGCCCGATTGCGTCTCTGGATGTTTCCTGGATCGAGTAGGAAATTTGCGTTGCGCGGCACGTCGCGAACGAGTATGGTTCCTGCGTCATGAATGATGGATGCAGACTGGCAGTTGTGAGTGGAAAGCTCGGCGATGTGGATGGGGTTTCTCTCGAGGCTGACAAGTGGATTCGAGTTCTGCGCGAGCAGGGGCACGAGGTCTACACCATTTCCGGGAAGTACGCATCAGTTCTGGCAGATGTTCCGGAAGACAATCAGCTCACCGTGGACGCAATTCGATTTGACAGCGAACGGCAGCGTCACTATGAGCATCGGGTCTTTCCCTACCTCAACTCAACCCGTCCGCTTCTCCTGAGTTCCGATCAGCGGAACGAAGTGGTAGAGGAACTTGAGTCACTCGGGGCGGATGTCGCGAATCATCTCTTTGACATCATCAAGGAGAACAGCATCGACGCGATCATCGCGGAGAACACCAACGCGATGCCCATGACCCTGCTCGGAGGAGTCGCCGTCCATCTCCTGGCGACTGAGATGCGTGTTGCGACGATATTCCACCATCATGACTTCTGGTGGGAACGCAGTCGATTCAGCCGAAACTCGATCAGCGACCTTCTGAACCGCATCATGCCTCCGTCGGATCTTGCGCTGGAGCATGTCGTCATCAGTTCGTACGCCGCGCATATCCTGAGTTCCATCAAGCGAGTCTCCCCGTTCGTCATTCCCAACTGCGAGGATTTTGACTCGCCGCCCATCCCGGATGACTACAATCAGTCGTTCCGAGCGGAGCTCGGTTTCAGCGACGACGACATCCTCGTCGTGCAGCCGACGAGAATAGTGCCGCGAAAACGCATCGAGGATTCTGTTTCTCTGCTCGGCAAACTCATCGTGCGGTATCCGGAGTTCCGGGACCGCATTCAGTACATCATCTCGCTCTATCAGGGTGATGAACCCAACGAAAACTACACCGAACAGACCCAGGAACACGCTGAAAGTGTCGGCGTGCCGCTTCATCTCATCTCTGATCGAGTTGCTTCCGTTCGCGGGGAGGACTCAGGAGGCCGGCGGTTGTTTACCAATCGCGACGTGCTCGTCAACGCCGATCTTGTGACCTATCTGCCCATCTGGGAAGGCTTCGGGAACGCGCTGATCGAAGCGGTTGCCGCTCGGGCTCCTGTTGTTGCTACGACCTACCTGGTCTATAAGACGGACATCATGCCGAGCGGGATTGAGAATATCGAGATTCGGGATCGATACGACGACGTAGGGAACCTCGTGATCCCGGAAACAGCCTTGGAGTCAATTCACTATCTGCTCACACACCCGGACTACCGGCAGGACCTTGTAGAACGGAATTTCCAGATAGCGAAGACCGAGTTCGGTTTGAATGTGCTGCGCCATCGGCTGAACAAGGTTCTTGCCGTCTATGGTGATGAGATGCGAGCCTCCCGGCAGCGACTGGCGAAGTCCAAACGGCACTACTCCGTCTAGTTGAACGTTTCAACGGTCGCCGGCGGTTTGTGAAGCAGCCGAAATACGACGAGGATTGCGATCCCGGCAACGACCATGCCGAGCGAAATCACCTGCCCTTCGGTAAGTTCAAGTCCGTGAGACACGAGAGCCGGAGTCGTTGACGAATTACCGAGCGAGATCACGAAACCTTTCGCCTCATTGGTCCCCCGGAAGTAGCCGGACATGAACCGCGCAACGCCGTACCCGGTGACATAGATTGCCATCAGGGCCCCCTTGAAGGGTCGTCGCTTGCGGAAGACGAACCACAGGACAAGCCACAGCAGGAAGCCCTCAAGGACCGCCTCGTAGAGCTGAGACGGGTGCCGCGGGAGATTGACAAGCTGCGCCGGGTCGTAGATCGGGATACCTACCGTTTCCGCGAAGCTGGACACCCACTGGTCGGCGGCCGGGTATCGGCGTGCCCTCGGGAAGAGCATGCCCCACGGAACAGCCGTGACCCGCCCGGTGAGCTCGCCGTTGATGAAGTTGCCAAACCTGCCAAACGTGTACCCGAGTGGTGCGGAGACCGCGAGTGCGTCCCCCCATTCGAGAATGTCCAGCTTTCGAACCCGTGCGTAGATCACGGCCGCAACAGCCGCACCCACGAGGCCTCCGTAGTAGCTCATCCCCTGTATGCCCGTGAATCGACCGTTCTCGAAGGGCCACACGATCATCCAGGGTCGACTGAGATACTCATGACCGGGGTCAAAGGCCAGAACATAGAGCAGACGACCACCGAGAAGGAGGCCAAGGATTGTCCAGAAGAAGAAGTCGGCAATCTGATCTCGATCCGTTGCTTGTCCCCCGCGCCGCATCTCGTGGTGGAACAGGACGAACGTAACACCGAAGGCAACGAGATACATGATGCCGTACCAGCGAATCGGGAGCCCGGGGATGACCGTGGGGGAAATCCATGACGGGAAATTGATGAAGCCGGTCATTTCTTGCTCGGTGGGGGCTCACGCGGAGGTAGCCGGTACGAGAGCAGAAACGAGACCACAAGGAGATCCACGACGAGGATCCCAAACGCAATCAAGAACAAGGTCCTGCTACCACCAATCACTGACGCATCCGTGCCGGGCGTGGCCCAGTCGTAGCTTCCCGTTATGATTACCGCCGCATCCGTGATCACGGCGATTGCGGCCCCGATTCGGAGAATCGGGATGTGTACGCGGATGTGTGCCGGGTAGTAGGCGGAGGAGAAGAAGAGGGCTGCAAGGAGAAGTGCCGGCCCGGCGAGCCAGAGCAGATTCAAGTGTGCGTTTGGGATGGCGGCGGGGGCAGCGGCCGACGAGAGAAACACCACGACAAATCGAATGAGTTCCCAGATTCCCGCTACAAGGAACAATCCTGAACTCTTCCTCATTCGGCGATAGTACGGATGCACCGACGAGCGGTCAATAGAAAACAGACCGGGAGAGTCAGTATACTGTAGTAGCACTACTCATCAGGGAGCGGGAAATGGCTGAGAACAAGAGATCAAGGCGAAGAGAGAGAACATTCTGGGTTGGCCTGACTTCCGTATTGGTTGGCCTTGTGTTGTTGCTCGCAGTTGCACCATCCGTGTTTGCACAGAGCTTCTCCGATACCGACAGGGTCCTGAGTATCTTTGAGAACATCTTCCGATTTGTGGAAGAAAACTACGTTGAGGATGTCGACCCGGAAATGCTCCTGGAAGGCGCGCTGGAGGGGCTCTTCAATAGTCTTGACGATCCGTACTCCGCCTACCTCGACGAAACCGACATGCGCAGCCTCACCGACACAACCACCGGCGAGTACGGTGGAGTTGGGATGCTGATCTCCAAGCAGCGACCGGACAATGGCAATGGAGATACCGGTTACGTAGAAGTCGTTTCCCCAATTGAAGACACGCCGGCCCATCGGGTTGGGGTCCGCGCGGGTGACGTGATTCTCGGAATAAAAGATCCGGAAACCGGCGAGTTTCTTTCCACCGACGAGATGTCGATTGACCAGGCCGTTGATCGGCTGAGAGGCGTCCCCCAGACGTCGGTAACCATTAACGTCCGCCGCGGTCAAACGGCCGTATTCCCGATCACCATCGTTCGCGAAATCATTGAGTATCCGACGGTGAAGTTTGCCATGATTGCGGAAGAGATCGGGTTCCTCCGAATCAGCAATTTTACTCCACGCACTACGGAGCGAATCCTGGATGCACTGGAGCTTTTCGAACGGAACAACTACACCTCGATGATAATCGATCTCAGATCCAATCCTGGAGGCCTCCTGGACTCCGTCGTGAAGGTTGCGGATCTCTTCTTCTCGAGCGGAACGATCGTGGGGACATCCGGCCGGATTTCCACCGAGAATGAGCGATTCGTTGCGCAATCAGGAACTGCGGTTCCCGCGGATCTCCCGATCGTGGTTCTGATTGATGAGGGTTCCGCTTCGGCCGCCGAGATTCTTGCCGGGGCGCTGCAGGATCGCGGTCGTGCGGTTCTGCTCGGCGATACCTCCTATGGGAAAGGTTCGGTTCAGCAGATCCGGAGAGTCGGGGACGGTGGATTCCGTCTCACCATGTCCAAGTACTATCTGCCCAGCGGCCGATTCATAGACAAGATCGGCGTGAGCCCGGACCACGAGGTTCTGCCTCCCGAGCTCAATGATGATCAGCAGCAGACCTACATCGAGTTGCTCTCATCGCCGGTTGTCGTGGACTGGGTGGAGGAGAACCGTGAACCAACAAACGCCCAGACTGATTCCTTCGTGGTTGAGCTTCAGGAAGGTGATTTTGATCTCCCGGATCGGTGGGTGAAACGGGCGGTGCGAAATGAAGTCAATCGGCAGAACAATGTTGTTGCGCCGTACGATCTGGATTTTGATACGATCCTTCAGGAAGCGGTTCGGATGTTGAAGCAGGGTGAAGTCACCGCTCGCTGATACGGCCGTCTGCTACCTCGTATACACCGGCTATTGCACAGCGGGCGCTCGACGGCTATCTTGAGCGGGTTCCCGGATGGACGGAGACCGTCGCGGTCTTCGCGCTGGGTGCCGTGCAGATCTTGTTTCAGGAGCGTGGCTCGTGCCGGCCAACCGACTAAGTGATCTCGTCGAGCGAATAGAGGTCTTGCGAATTCCGCTGCACTCCCTGGCAAACACGGATTTGCCGGAAGTCGTTGATGCGTTGCTCGCCGAGGACGGTGTGAGCCAGATCATGCTGCTCCGGTGGTGGGATTTCATGCGAGCCCGGGCGGACCGCGAGTTGCGGCGTTGCACGCAGGATGCGGCGCTTTCAATCCCCGTATCCAAATCGGTTGTGGCAGGCGCGAGATTTCTGCGTCATAAGCGCCCCACTCGACATCTGCCGTTTGATCTTGCCATCCGGCTGTTGGGCGCTCTGGAGGACAATCACCGGTCGGTGTATATCCTCGGTGGGACGCCTCTGAGCCTGCGCACTGTGGAACAGAACCTGAGAGAAACGTTTCCAGGGCTTCGGTTTGTCGGGCGGTACACCGGGTACTTCAACAGAATCGTGGAATCCGACATCATCACTGCAATCAGGAAGGCCGGACCCGATTTCATTCTTCTCGGCGGGGGTATCGCGGCAGGCGACAAGTGGATATCCCGGCACCGCAAAGAGTTCGGTTCCTGTATTGCCCTCTGTTCGGTGGAAACGTTTGATATTATTGCGGAAAGGCGGCAACGGACCTCCCGCACCGCATTTCAGCGGGGCCTGGATTTCCTGCCAGCACTCATGAGACGGCCATGGCGGGTTCTGCGGTTGCCAGTGTTCCTGTGGTACTTGATCCTGTTACTCGTCTTTAAGGTGTTTCGGCTCTAGCGGTCTACTCTTCTGAACTGCCGCGAAGAATGGTGATGGGCCCTCACCTAAATAGCCGCACAGCAGCACAATGAGGGCGAATCGCGGTGTACCGGCGAAGCTGGGCGCACAAAACACTATGGTTTGGGCAGATAGACCCATTCCATCACCATTCTTCGCGGCAGTTATTCACTGTTCCAGCTTGAGGTACTGATAGAGCTCTTCAAAGCTATTCCTGCCCGCGCGTTCAATCCAGAACCCGACACCCCAACGTATTGGGGAAAGCAGTACCGCAATACCGAGCGCATCGGTAACAAACCCCGGCAATACCAGGCAGGCCGCGCCCACCCAGAGGCATGAGAGCGCTCGAAACTCCGCGCCCGGGTACCGGTCCTCGCGCACCGCCTCCCGAATACGCATCACTGTGTGCCGGTACGAACTGAGGATGGCGATGACGGCAATGAGCCCGGTGGCTGCTTCCACTGCCAGGAGCAGGTATATGCCAACGAATCGTGATACCAGGATCAGGACATATCCATCGCCGATCATCAGGAGAGAGGCGAGCAACAGAACGAAGAGCACGCGCGTCACGCTGTCCATGTGAACTATCGTCAGAAGCCCCGGTCGTCGGCGCATGCTACACTCTATCCCGAGATTACCCACTCATGCACGCCCTCCTCGTGCAGGTAGAGCACCAACACCCTGCTATATCTTATAAAGCTCAGTTTTCTCCAGAATACCCTTGACTTCGCATTCTTGGTGGTATACTATAGATTCTGGAGCTTTGTAATGGTGCGTGTTGTCGTGATTGATGATGTTCCTCACACACATTCGATAATCGGCCACTTGTTGGACAACCGGCACCAGATCATCCCGTATCCTCATGGAACACTGTCGGTCGATTTTGTCCGCGACAACGAGCCCGATATCGTCTTTGTAAGTCTGGATCTCCCGGACGTCAACGGTATGGAACTCGTCGCCCGCCTTGCGGGCCAAGCCGACGCCCCACCGGTCATATCGATCGTCGGCAATGGAGATTCGCGACGAATCGTAGCGGCGGTGCAAGCGGGAGCATTTGACGTGATCGTGAGACCGCTGTGCGCAAAGGATGTTCGGGAGTGCTGTCTGCGTGCGCTTGCGGCACATTCGAGGGTCACAGCGAGTGCCGAAGGGGAATCAGAGCTTTGCGATCTCATCGGAGTGAGTCCAGTGATGGAACGTCTTCGCACGATGATTCGGCGAGTTTCACGGTCCGATGCGCCTGTCCTCATCGTGGGTGAGAGCGGGGTCGGGAAGGAGTTGGTCGCCCAGGCGGTCCACCGCCTCTCCACACGTTCCGACGGCCCCTTTCAAGCTCGCAATTGCGGGGCACTTCCGGAGCAGCTCTTCGAGTCCGAGATGTTCGGGACCGAGCGCGGGGCGTATACGGGAGCAATCAGGCGGGCCGGCGCCTTTGAGCTTGCGGACGGCGGGACGCTATTCCTCGATGAGGTAGGTGAATTGGCGCCGGCCAATCAGGTGAAGCTCCTCCGCGCCCTTGAGAACGGGCGATTCCACCGCATGGGTGGGACCGAGGAACGGCGAGCTGATCTGCGCATCGTAGCTGCGACCAACCGGGATCTCAAGAGCGCCCTTGCCCACGGAGATTTTCGGGCGGATCTTTACTATCGATTGAATGTGCTCCAGGTTACGATTCCGCCCCTGCGTCATCGTCGGGAGGACATCCCCCTGCTCGTGCAGCATTTCTCCGACGATGTCGGAGAGCTTACGGAGGGAAACAGGTTCAGTATGGATGCGCTGGCGCGGCTGTCGGCTTACGACTGGCCGGGAAATATCCGCGAACTGCGCAACGTAGTCCAACGTGCTGAGGTATGTGCCGAGAGCACGCCGGTGCGCGGGATTGACATCCAGTTCGGCTAACGCACGGCGACGGCAGTAACAACGGGAATGGCCGAGCCGTCATCGCCCTCAGCAACTCCAATGA
Organism: Spirochaetales bacterium; assembly: GCA_030642995.1. Classification (GTDB taxonomy): domain Bacteria; phylum Spirochaetota; class Spirochaetia; order DSM-27196; family SLST01; genus JAHOYX01. The sequence continues at coordinate 899 of DAOWMR010000069.1, read as the reverse complement.
ATGCCGCCACCACGATGATCTCGCTGTTGGTGAGGATGATTTCCGGTCCGGGATCCCGGGGGAGTCGGTCAACCACTCGATTTGAGAATTCCGGTCCCTCAAGCAACACGTAGACCCGGTAGACCTCAATGTCCTCCAACCCCACCCATTGGCTCGCGACGAGTTCCACCAGAGCCTGGTAGGTTTCCACCGTTGGATCCAGCACCAGAGTTGAGGCTACCGAGCCTTGCAGGATCAGGAGTTTCTTCGGATCAATGCGATCGTCTTGCCCGGCCTGGACGAGTTCGACAAGCTCTGCAGTGGAAATGGAAAAATCTATGACACTGCTGAAGTCATCAGCTGGAGCGGCAAAAGCAACAGCTCCGACGACGAGCAACAGGGCAAGGATGGCACGTCTCATAGGCCTCCCCTGGAAGATGATAATTCCAGTATAGCAGCAGAACCGCCGCTTGGTCAAAAACTGGTATACTCCCCGTCAATATGGAGAAGTTCCTTGCAGGGCGCCGCGCGCTCGTGGTCGGAGGCAGTGGGGGAATCGGCGCCGCCGTTTCCGTGGCGCTTGCGCAGCGTGGCGCTCAGCTACTCATCCACGGGGGACACAACCTGGAGCGGCTTGAAGCGGTAGCCGCGCATGCTCGGAGCTATGCTGAGCCGGTTGCCGTCCATCTCCAGGAAATAGTGAATCCAAGCGACGCTTCGGCACTGTTGGGCTTTGCCGGTGACGTGGATGTTCTGGTCGTCTCGTTTGGACCGTATCTGGAAGGCCTGGTTGGCGAGACCGCTGCTGAGCAGTGGGAACAGATGATTGGGCTGAATCTCACCCTGCCGGCGCTCCTTGTCAGTGGTGTTCTTCCCGGGATGGTGGAACGAGGATTCGGTCGGATCATTCTGTTTGGGGG
>DAOWMR010000170.1 GCA_030642995.1 Spirochaetales bacterium | reverse complement strand
GTGGGCCGAACGAACCGGGGCGAGCTACGTTGAACTCAACGAGCTCCTTTCAGGAAGCGACATCGTCACCCTCCACGCGGCGAGCAATGCCCAAATAGTTGGTGCCTCCGAACTCGCCTTGATGCGGCCGAGCGCCTTCCTCGTCAACTGTGCGCGAGGAGTCCTGGTGGATAACGAGGCCGCGTGGCGCGCGGTCAGGGACGGCAAGCTCTGGGGCTACGGATTGGATGAGGTTTGGCCGCACGCCGAGCTTCCGCTGGATGACCTCAACATGGTGACCAGTCCTCACGTAGGCTCGGACACCGAGATTGGGAAGTCAAACATGCAACGGATGAGCGCAGAGTCCGTTGCGGCCTTCATCAGGTCCGGGCAACCCCCGCACGTCGTCAACCCTGAAGTGCTGACGATGAGTTGACACCGCGCCATCCGCGTTGGGCGGAGTTACTTCTCTCCGTCCTTATTCGGGATCGTGAAGCTCGCGGGATCAAACCGGTCTCCGCCGAGCCAGAGATCAATCTGTGTGCCGCTGTCGTTGCAGTACACATCCGCATGCTTCACCTGCCAGCCAATGAGGTTGAGGCGAGCTTCTCCCAGACTGTCGTAGCCTGCCATGCTGCCGTAGTATCCGGCAAGTTCCGGCCGCCGTGGGTTGTTCAGGGAAGCGCGGATCGCGTCGAGCTCGGCGTCGTTGCGTTTGATATTATCCATAATTGCCAGATGCATGCCGTCTTCTTCCTGATGAAGCGAAATGACCATACGCATGGGATCAGCATCGAGTATGTAGTGCGCCACCTCGCCGATGAGGTGCAGCACGAAATCTTTACGCTTCATGTGGTGTCCTTTCCGGCTGAGCCTATGCTGCCCTCACGCGCCGGCTTCCTTGATGGGCTATTTGCGCGATACCACTCAATCACGGCCACGAGGAGCGTCGCGGTGAGGCCGCCTGCGAAACCGTTGTTGTAGAGGCCTATCCCGGCATGCCAGGCACCGGACCGCAGGACGATGAGCAGGTGCAGAAAGCCCGCGATCACCCCGAATGGAACGCCGAACTCCCCGGCCAGCGGCGCGAGCGTTGTTCCGAAGAGGGCGGCGAGTATCACTCCGGGAGCCGACAACTCGTGACCAAATGTCACCGCAGCGAGCATGATTCCAGCGAGGACGGGCCACACATTTCGGGGATGCTTTCCAAATGCAGCGAAGCCGATCACGGTGAAGATCCCGCCCAGAACCGGTCCGTTCAGATCCGCTCCTACCGCAACTACATAACCCCACATGGCCAGACCCATGACGCCCATATTGATCAGCGCGCCGGCTATTGAATCCATATCCATGAAGTCGGACGGGAGTCTACCGGGAAGTTTGAGGATTCGCCGGAAACTTCGCAGAGCGTCCAGACCACCCCCAATCAGGCCTGCGACGACCAGGGTCACCGACACAGATGGTATGAGCAACCGGAGCAGGAGCGACGGATCGGAGTTCCACACCTGGCCGCCCGGCAACTGCCGGCCTCGACCGAATATCACGGCCGCCGCGAACAACGCAAGAAAACCCGTGGTTAGCCCGATGTTGTACAGGTTGTAGCCCTGATGGAGACGGAGCATGACGATGGCCACCGCCGGGAGCATGATACCGGCGGCGAGTCCTCCGACGGCCGCCACAGGGATCTGCAGGGCGGTCGGTAGACCGATTTCCACGGCCAGCAACGAAACCAGCGGCCCGAGCGCCGTACCAAACAGGGCAATGATGATGTACTCGCGGAACTGCTTACCCGCCATGCGAGCTGAAATGAACACACCCACGATGATAGGCAGGATGTTCAGCGGCGTTTTTCCGAACAGCCCGAATCCGAACATCGTGAACACTGCCGCGACGGTCGGTCCCGAGAGGCGGACACCGTTGATTCGGATCAGTACGAGACCGATCAGAGCTACAAGGGTCGCGTTCACCAGCGCCGCACCGTCACTTGCAGCAAGCGTGAAGTCGTTCACCAGCCGTGCGGGGTGCGCTTGGAGCTCCCACACTCCACGGAGTGCCGGGACAAAGCCTTCCGCCAAGAAACCGGTGACGGCAAAACCCACGAGAATGATGAGCATCAGGACGTAGAGCAGACGTTCTTGCTTTTCCAGAGCGCACCTCCCGGTGTTGGCGTTTACGCGCACTATTCTACACTGGATTCCGCGAGTAGGAAGAGGCTGTGCGACCAGGTTGCCTCGCAGCCGGCGTTTGGCTACCTCGGTCGGGACAGGGCGTGTTCTATCGGATTGATGAGATCATCTTTGGTGAACGGTTTGAGAACGACAGCATCAAATTGAGGATCCGACCCCTCGGCGTCCGGGCACGGTGGGCTGTTGGCCGTCACGGCGAGTATCGGTATCCGGGATGTTAGAGGATCGCGCCTGAGCACGATGAGCGCGTCGCAGCCGCTCATTCCCGGGAGGTTGATATCCATGAGAATGATCTCCGGCTGAGAGGCTCGGGCGAGATCGATTCCGACCTCGGCGGTTGCCGCGATCATGAGGTGCCAATCGTCAATTGTCTCGAATATCGCTCGCATCAGTCTCTGATTCCCGAGATTGTCTTCAATGTACAGAATAGTCGGCTTTTTCATCCGCAGCACATCCGCACATGATCTTTCGAGCACATGGGAACACGAATGAGGGGAGTTTTTCGTTTTCCCCCGGTGTCCTGCATGACCACCTGCCCATTCATCTCGAGAAGAAGTGATTGAACCACAAAGAGCACGGCTTCGCTGTCGTCGCTTGACCAGTGAACCGCTCGAGTGGGGCCGGTCTTTCCAGCAGTGTCCGGTTTCGTCGCATCTACCTCGGTCACCGCCGACGAATCGATCCTGATCAAGACGGCATCATTCAAGCGCACTCCAACAATGGCCATGGGTGTTAGTCAACCGCCTTAGGAATCGAAATCGTTACAACTGTCCCATCTTCGATACTACTCTGCACGCCAATGTGCCCGCCGTGCGCACGCGTGACCAGCCTTGCGTATGTCGTACCTAATCCAGCTCCGGACGGTTTTCGCCGGCGATCTGAATTGAACTCGTCAAAGAACGACTCAATTCTTTCTGCGGAAACCGGTGTGCCCGGATTTGAAATCTGAATCACGTAGTCGCTGTACTCCGCCATCAGGCAGACCTGAACAACACGTTCATTCAATTCCGACTCGCTCGCGACATGTTCAATTGCGTTCTTGATGATGGCGTGGAAGACGCCCGGCAGGAGATCATAATCCATCTCCACCTGTGCGTCGTTCACGCCGTGCGACAATTCAATCCGCACGTTTTCGGCTGCCGGGATATTCGAGGCGTTTCGCACAGTGCTTTGCAGGAGATCTACCAGATTTCCTGCCCGCCATGTGAGTTTGCGTCTGCCATGTTCGATTGCGCGGATCTCATGAAATCGCTGCACGAGATCCCAAGCTGCCGTCGCTGAGTCTCTGAGCGTCTTCGCGAGCCGTGTCATATCCGGATCGCCCGTCTCTCCGACGCGCTGCAGCAACAATTCGGAGATACCGACGACAGGCGTGAGAATGTTCGCGAGCTCATGCCCGAACTTCCGTTGAGCGTCCTGCGGAGATCGCGTGACCTGAAGGTTGACTCGATCCTTGGTTGGGGTTTTCATTTCACGCCCCTTCCAGCGCAGGCGTCAATTCTTCTACCTCATTGAACCGCTTGAAGTGATCAGTTATCCGGCCCATCGGCATAGGCTTACTGTAGAGATATCCCTGAGCGAGATCGCAGCCGAGGCGTTTCAGTTTCTCAACTTGACCTACCGTTTCCACTCCCTCCGCGATTGTAGCCATGCCAAGTTGTTGTGCCATGGACATGATCACGGAGACTATCGTCTCGTCTTCAGGACTCTGGTCCATCTTGCTGACGAACGAGCGATCAATCTTCAGGAATTGGAAGGAGAACTTGGTGAGATAGGATAAAGAAGAATAACCCGTGCCAAAATCATCTATTGCCGTGCGGATTCCCGCCTCTTTGAATAACGACAAGACGCGGGTCGTGGTATCCGTGTCCGAGAGAAAGATGCCTTCCGTGAGCTCAATGATGATCTGGTTAATTTCCGGCAGTTGCTCAGTCATGAGAGTGACCAGGCGGGACGCATCGTCAAATCGCTGCAGGTGAACCGGTGAGACGTTGAACGACAGGTGGTAGTCCCGAAAACCTGCCTGGAGCAGTTCGATCTGCAACTTGGCCAATTCAGCAACAATCCACTCAGTGACCGGGATGATGAGTCGAGATCTCTCGAGCAGCGGAACAAAGGCGGATGGGGGCACGGACCCTTCATCCGGGTCATTCCAACGAAGGAGGGCCTCACCCCCATGCGGGGCTCCGTTTGCGAAGCGATAATACGGTTGTACATTGAGACTCAATTGCTCTGATTCCACCGCTCTTGCCAGACGGCGCTCCAGCTGGATACGCTGTCTTACGGTTCGGTCTTGATGAGATTGGTAAAACTGATACCCATCGCCTCCGCGGTGTTGCTGGGTATCAAGCGCCGCAAATGCGCGATTGTAAAGCTCCTGCGTTGTTTTACCGTCTCCCGGAAACATGGCAATGCCGCAGCTCAGGGACAGATGCAGATCTGCTCCGTCCACTGACCTGATGAGTTCCGGAATCTGCTGCACCTTCGACAGAATCATCATCACGGTGTCTGCCGAATCCATCTCAGCAACAATGGCGAACTCGTCACTACTTGGTCGCGCAAGCGTATCACGGTCAAACAGGACATCCTGGAGATGATTCGCAACGTTCACGAGAAGAGCGTCGCCTCGCGAGACACCATCAACGAGACTCACCTGGCGGTATTGGTCCACGCTCACGACAATGACCGCAATATGTCCTGGCTTTCCGGTCTGACGTAAGACTGCCTGGTCAAGCCTGTCAAACAGCAGGGATCTGTTGGCCAGGCCGGTGACGGAGTCATAGAAGCCGATGGATCCCTCAAACACCCGCGCACGAACCGACGGATCATCTCCGGACAGGCGTGCAACCTCGGTCTTCAGTCTCCGGTGTTCGAGTGCTCGCTGGATTGTCAGGTGCAATCGTTCGGACTCGATCGGTTTGGTGAGATAATCAAAAGCTCCGAATTTCAGAACCCGAGTTGCATGTTCGCTCGCGGTATGCCCGGTCATTACAACGACTTCCGGGGCGTAACTCAGATGTCGAGTTCTCTCAATGATCTCGTACCCGGAAAGCTCGCCCATCATCAGGTCGGTGAGAACCAGATCAAACTCACCCTCTTCCAGGCTTCGAAGCGCCGCCGCTTCACTCGTTACTGTGACGACGTCGTATCCGTTGTCGGTAAGAACGTCCTTCAGAAATTGGCAAATCCAAACTTCGTCATCTATTATCAGAATACGAGCTGGACCGTCGGTCTGATCATTCGGTAACCCTGTCATCATCAACATCACATAGCAAGATATGTGCCACGCCTGCCATTGGTTGTAAGGTATGGTCCGGTCAACCCGTGACGGTGCAATAATGAAACAACCGATGTTTCATTATTGCAAAAGGGCTGAAACGTTTCTGCAACACCGGTTGAACTGTGGCGGTGTTCGACGGGAGAACTTCAATCCCCGGGGGTTGGCATGGAATGTGCTATCCGCATAGGCAGAGGAGTGATTTCTTTGGGTCGAATAATCGCCATCGGCAACAGAAAGGGCGGCAGTGGAAAGACAACGACGAGTGTCAATCTTTCTGCTGCATTGGCGCACAAGGGTAGGAATGTCTTGCTCGTTGATGCCGATCCTCAGGGTCACTCCGCTCTTTCTCTTGGTACCCACGTGACACCGGAGCAGAAAACGCTCTTTGACGTGTTGGTTGGTGGCGTTGGACTCCAGGAAACCGTGAGAGACACCTATCTATCAACGTTCCATGTGATTCCCGGGGGCAGCAAACTGGCTACCTTTGAACGTGACCACGCAACCGATCCTGCCGCCAAACTCATGCTGGCGGATCAACTGGATTCCGTACGAGAGCAATATGATTATGTGCTGATAGATACGCCCCCACGCTTGGCCTCATGACAATCTGCTCACTTATTGCGAGTACGGATGTTCTGGTGCCGATGCAGGCGCATTTCCTCGCGATGGAGGGCTTGGCCGAAACGATTCGTGTGCTGAGCGGCATCAGGAAGCACTATCGCCGCTCCGTGCGGCTCTTGGGGGTGGTGCCCACGTTCTACCAGGCGAATGCGCGTCTCACACGGGCAATCATGGGTCAGATCAGAGATCGACTGGGCCCCGGCGCCGTGCTCCACCCGAT
>DAOWMR010000390.1 GCA_030642995.1 Spirochaetales bacterium | reverse complement strand
TCCTGGACGATGCCCGAACCTTTGCGCTGGAGGCGAGCATTCTGGAACAGGTCCTGGACCGGACCGTATCCCCAACGATCGGCCCCTCAACCGTAACAGCCTGGGCACAGCCACTCACAGGCACCGAAGTGGTCGTTCGGAATGAAACAGTCACCGTGGAGCCGGGCGCCGAAGCCGCAATCCGCATGCCGGGCAACATCCCCACCGCAGAGAACCTCGTCCTTGAACTGGATGTGCACGTGGAGAACCTCTGGGTCGATTGGCTCCCCCCTGCCCCGCCTCCAGGTCCAACACTGCCCGACATCGGTGGAGTGACCCTCGGGGATGTTACGGTGCTGAACGCGCCGTCCGGAGCGGCGCTGCCGGAATGGTCGCCCCCGCCCCCGCCCGTTGTCGTTGACGACTTGCGTTTTCTCTATGTGCAGGACGGGACCACCGTAGTGCCATTGCCCGATCTCGCCGATACCGAGGGATATGAGACCATTCGGATTCCCATCAGTGACTATATTGCTGCCGTTCAATCCATCAATATTCGCAACCAGAACACTCACCGGAGAATCTCAATCCGGAATGTGCAGCTCTTTGATCCGACCAGTCGCGGGGATCTTGCGCCGGTTGATCCCATCAGCACTGCCCAGGACGCAATTCTCGAGATACAGGGGATTCGCGTTGAACGGCCGTCAAACTCAATAGACGATCTCATCGACGGGGTCACACTCCAGCTACGCGCAGCATACGATCGAACCGTCCAAATCACCGTGGAACCCGACCGCGAACTCGTCAAGAACTCTCTCATTGATCTTGTTTATCGTTACAACCAGCTGATCACCGAAATCAATATCCTCACTCGCAATGAACAGGCGGTCATTGACGAGATTACCTACTTCACTGATGACGAACGGGAAGACGCACTGGTCCGCCTGGGCACGATGCAGGGAGATCTCACTCTCAACAGTCTGAAAAGTCGACTGCAAACCGTCATGATGAACGCCTACCCGACGAGTGCCGGCAGCGCGCTGACGCTCCTTGCCCAGATGGGAATCTCAACGAACGCGAGCGGCCCGGGTGGCGCATTCCAGGCGAGTCGTCTCCGTGGCTATCTTGAGATCAGTGAGAGCGACCTCGATAGTGCTCTTCAGACCCAAATTGCGGCGATCAAGGAGCTTTTCGGTACCGACACGGACTTTGACCAGGTAGTCGATTCCGGAGTCGGGTTTGAAATTGATCAACTCAGTCGTCCGTTCGTTCAGGTCGGCGGGATCATCGCAACGAGGACCGGAACAATCGACGGTTCCATTTCGCGCACCGAAACCCGCATTGAACGGGAGGACGAACGCCTGGTTGGCCGTGAGACCGAACTGCGAATGGATTTTGGGAGAATGCAGGGCGCACTCAACACAATGCAGGAAAATCAACGAACCCTCGAGAATCTTCAGAACCAGGTTGGAACAGGCCAGTAGGCTCATTCAAGAACCCGCTCATGCCGATACTATACGTGGAGAAGTGAATGGAGATTCTCGTCAATCAGGAACCGCTCAACTACACCCTCGAATCCGAGGAATCTCTCGGGCAGGTCATAGACGGGCTCGCAAGCTGGTTGAAAAACGGTCGGTATGCGATTACCTCGATTGAGGTGGACGATCAAAGCTTGCCGATCCACGATCGAACTCGTTGGGAGGGTCTGGAGGTGGGTTCAGTCGCCACGCTGAGCGTTGCGGCATTCCCGCTCTCTCACGTTGAACAAACGACCCTCGCCGCGATCGCAGACTACTGTGTTCTTCTTGAACGGGCGATCGACGAGAAGAATACCAACGCCATGAAGGAACTTGTCGAAGAGCTACCCTACGTGCGAAATCGACTCGACGAGTTTTTCCCTGCGCTCACGTCTGCGGAATCGCCCGAAGGCTTTCTCGATGATAGTGCGCTGCGGCGCGGGGAAATCCCCCATTCCGATGCCAGAGCCCGATTGAAGACCCAGCTCTCGGGCATAACCACCGTTGTAGAATCACGCCTGCGTGAGTTTCAGAATCCCGCAAGAGAATTGGCCCTGACCCTCGGCCGGCTCGTCGCATGTTCTGAACCGCTCGTTGAGGTCCCAATTCAGCTCCAGACGGGGAATGAGTCTTCCGCGATGGGTACCATTGTTCGATTTACCGAACTCCTCTCGCGCGTGATCCGCCTTCTCACCCTGGTGAACGACGACGAGGAACTGGACAGCGACCTTGACACCGACCGCTTGGGTGCTTTTGCCCTTGAGCTCACCCCGTTTCTTCAGCAGCTGCAGGAGGCATTTGAGGTTCAGGACGGCGTGCTCATTGGTGATCTTCTTGAGTACGAGATAGCGCCTCGACTCGCCCAGCTGCCGTCGCAAATTGCCGACAGCCATCTCACTATAGAGGGGCCTTCGAAAGAATGATCGGCGTTCTGCTCCAGCAGGATATTCAATTCTTCACGTCGCCCAACTCCAGCTCCAATCGCATAACCCTCATTGTCCTGGGAGTTGTTGTGGCAATAGGGGTCTTTGCGGTACTCATCAATAACCGACGCGGCGGCGGTGTCCGGAAGGGCGGTCCCCGTGGCGGACTGAATCGACAGGCCAAGAAACTCGGGCTCACCGCGGAGCAGCGCCGAGCCCTCAAGCAACTGGTCGTCGGCTTGAACCTTCAGAACCCGGAGCGCATCCTGTCCAACTCCGCCTACCTCAATCACGCTCTGCGACGCAGGATTGACCAGCTTGATGCATCCGACGATCCGGAACCCCAGCGGGAACAGGAAAAGTCACTCTTGTTCTCGGTGAAGCGATCCGTCCAGAATGCAACGCTGAAACTTCGGGTCATGCCGTCGTCGCGGCAGATCAAAATCGGCCAACTTGTGAATATTCGCACAGCCGAAGGTGGTTCGCACGAGTCCTTGATCACCTCTAATGTCCACAATGGCCTGGGGATTGAAGTCCCCTACGCCCGACGCGGCGGAGCCATGAACTGGAAGAAAGGAACCCCGCTTCAGCTCACTTTCGTCGCCGACCAAGATCGCATGTACAGTTTTCGAACCCAGGTCATGGGCTACAACAAGGTGGGTGGCGCTTCGGTCATGTTCATTGCGCACGCAACGAACATACGCCAGTCGCAGAAGCGCCGCTCGCCCAGACGGGAATACGATCGCCCTTGCTACTACTACCCCGTCACGGTGATCACCGTCGGAAGAGGC
>DAOWMR010000122.1 GCA_030642995.1 Spirochaetales bacterium | reverse complement strand
GCCGTTGTTGTCTACGATTGGCGGCGACGGATGGGAGGGCTACTGCACGTTGCCTATCCGGAGTCGTCGGTGAATCCTGCGCGGGCAAAGACGCAACCCGGTTATTTTGCCGACACCGGAGTTGAATTGCTGATGAGGGAGTTCACACGGCATCACTCTCCTCATCGCCGTGATCTTGTGCTCCGACTTGCGGGTGGGGCAAACGTCATGGATGAGGCCGGCCATTTCAATATTGGAAAGCGGAATGCGCTTGCCGTGAAAAGGGAGCTTTGGAGATTGGGTTACGGGGTGAAGAATGAGGATATCGGAGGCAGCATAAGCCGCACTGTCTCACTTTCCGTGGCCTCAGGAGCGGTCACCATTGCGAATGGCGGCAATCAGTGGGAACTCTGACATTGATAGAGCAGCGGGAGGAACTGTGAGGTACAAGAAGATATTGGTTGTGGATGACTCGGCGACCTCTCGAATGATAGTTCGCCGATGTCTGGAGATGGCCGGCTACTCCGATGCCATGTTTCTGGAAGCAAGCGATGGGGCACTGGCGCTCGATCTTCTGGAGACAAACCCGGTTGATCTGATTGTAACGGATCTCAAAATGCCGCGGATGGATGGTCGAACTCTGGTCAAGAAACTGCAGTCTAACCCGGCAACCTCAGACATACCCGTGCTCGTTGTCTCCAGCGTGGCGGGTTGCGCTGAGGAGCACGGCGTCTACGGTAGCAATGTGGTAACGGCTGTCCAGAAGCCGCTCTCGCCGGCGAAGCTGATGCACGCATTAGAGGAGTGATACATGGATATCTCACAAGCGCTCACAGAGGCCGTTGGTTCCACGTTTGCAAATTTGGCGTTCATGGATGCCGAGCCGGATTTTGCCCATCCAGGCGAACCGAGCCCGGGACAAATCATCGCCATTGAATTTCTCCATCCGCTCGACGGATACTTGATGCTTCACCTGACTGCGGAGACAAAGCAACTCATCATTGAAAACATCCATGGTGTTGATTGGGAATCGCTCTCAGGTTCCGAGGTTGACGACTGCCTCATGGAATTGACCAACATCATGGCAGGGAACTTTCTTGTGTTGATCGGAGCCGGGGAACACCGGTATTCATTATCGTTGCCGCAGGTGCTCTATGATGCGTCGGATTTGATTGATGAAGATGAACTGGTTGATCACTACTTCTCGGTGAACGGTCAGATAACGCGAGTTTCCATCAAGTATTTGCCGGGATCGAAGAATTCCGGGAGCTGAAAGGAGTTGAACTATGAAGATGCGGGGTGACAAGTTGACTGAGATCATCAACGTGAAGGAGCCGAGGGGCAAGAACAAGAATGGGGAATCCTACCGGGTTCTCATGGTGGATGATTCGTCCACGGTCAGAAAACTCGGGGCGCAGATGCTGCGTTCGGAGATGTTCGAGATCTGTGGCGAGGCCGCAGACGGTTATCAGGCGTTCCAGGCGTACAAGGAGTTGAAGCCCGATGTGGTGACAATGGATGTGAACATGCCGGTCATGAACGGGATCGAGGCGCTCCGGCAGATCTTGGCGTATGACAAGAATGCCAAGGTTGTCATGGTGACCAGTGAGGGGCATCGAGACATGGTTCTTGAGGCGGTCAAGCTTGGCGCGAAAGGATACGTGGTGAAACCGTTTCGGAAAGACCCGTTCTGCGAGCAACTGAAGCTCGCCATCGACAGTTAGGAGGCCATCATGGATAAGAATCTTGTCAGAGCCGTGGCTCTCTCAACTCAGACAGTCTTTCAGGATCTGATCAACTGGGAAATGCGTGTGGACGGTATCACCGTCAATAAAGGCCCGACGAACGGGACTGCAGAACTGAATGCGATAATCAGTTTCAGCGGTTCGTTATCCGGGGCCTTCGTGTTGCATTGTTCGGAGACCCTTGCCGCTGCCATATCCTCGGAAATGCTCGGACTCAAATGCGAGGAGGGTTCAGCCGACGCCAAGGACGCAATCGGCGAACTCCTGAACATGATTGTCGGCGGCGTGAAAAACCACTATCAGCATCAACGTGATCCGTTCAGGATCTCCGTGCCGACCATTGTGACCGGGACTGATTTCTCGGTTCACGTGAAGGTGAGCAGCGAAGACGAGATCGTCTCCTTCGGATTCCTGCATGTGGGGGGGGATGAGCGTGTCGGGTTGAGACTGATGTTGGTATCGGAGTAGACTCACCTTGAGTTGATTGCCCATTCTCACACAGTGCAAGGGAGCGTACCAAGTCACAAACGAATCGTGCAGACTTCTGGTCATTGACGACGACCCATGGGTCCGGAAGTATCTGACTGAAGTACTCGAGTCGGCAGGCCACCAGGTTGACACGGCGGCTGATGGTTTGGAAGGCTTGGAACGTTTGTCCCACTTCGAATACGATCTCGTGCTGTCCGATGTCCGTATGGCACGCATGGACGGGCTCGAGTTCCTGCGTCGTGTCAGGGACAATCCTGACACGCCGGACGTCATCATGATTTCCGGTTACGCTACAGTGGACGACGCAGTTGCTTCGATCAAGGAAGGTGCTCTCGATTACCTGACGAAGCCATTCGAACAGGATCGTGTACTCAACGCCGTCCGTCTTGGCCTTGATCGTCGGCGTCTTGAGCGGGAAGTTCGGACACTGCGAGCGCAGATGTTTGCTGCCCATGGCGACGAGCGTCTCATTGTAGTCAGTCCCGCCATGCAACGCACAATGGCCGTTGTTGACGCAGTTGCCCAGACAAACACGATGGTACTGATCGAGGGCGCAAGCGGAACCGGCAAAGAGATCATAGCACGATCCATACACAGACAGAGCCAGCGAACCGCCGGCCCGTTCGTCCCGGTGAATTGCGGAGCGCTGCCGGAATCGTTGCTCGAGAGTGAGCTGTTCGGGTACGAGAAGGGAGCCTTCACCGGGGCAACACAGACCAAAGTGGGACTGTTTGAATCCGCCAACGGCGGGAGCCTGTTGCTGGACGAAATCGGGGAACTCCCGTTGAATCTGCAGGCTACGCTGCTCCGCGTCTTGCAGGAAAGCGAAATCAGAAGAGTCGGCGGCACGCGGAACCATCCAATTGACGTTCGGATCATTGTTGCGACGAATCGTGATCTTGGACAGATGGTCGCAGACGGCGATTTCCGCGAGGATCTCTACTACCGCCTGCGTGTTGTCCCGATTCAAGTTCCGGCCCTGCGAGATCGGCCGGAGGACATCATCCCGCTGGTCAGTCACTTCATGGATGTCTTCGGACGTCGCCTGGGCAAGGCTTTCCACGGTATTGACGAGGATGCCGCCCGGTATCTGATGCGTCACGAGTGGAGGGGTAATGTTCGGGAGCTCGAAAATCTCATTCACGGGATTGTTGCGCTCTACCCGCCCGGGAGTCTGAGCCTGAGCCAGATCCAGACTCTGTCAACGAATGGGCCCGGACAGCCTGTCGGCGGCCAGTCGCCTCAGCCGGATCCGACCGCGGCGACACTCGCACGGGGTCGGGGCGAGGCCGAACGCACTGCAATTCTCGCTGCCCTGGGCGAGCATGACGGCCACCAGGGTCGCGCTGCAGCTTCACTGGGGATCAGCCGAACATCACTGTGGCGAAAGATGAAGAAGTATCAGATTGGCAGCAGGTAGACGGGATTGGAGTCGTGCGCTTCGTCACTGTTTCATGATGTCGTCGATAAACGAATCCACGTCCTCCTGACTGAAGTGAGTCTTCCGTTCAAATGCGAGTTCCTGGTTGGCTTCCCGGAGCTTCCGAAGGAGGCTGTAGATAATGATCATCAACATCTTGATTCCTGCAGCCGGTTGATTCTTGATGAATCGGATAAACTCCTGTCTGTGAAGTTTCAGTAGAACCGTGTCAGTGACGGTGAACACATTGGCCGTCCTCTTCGATTTCAGAAACATCCCTGCTTCACCGAACACGTCACCTTCACCAATGGTGCTTATGTACACATCTTTTCCGGACTGCTCCCGGACCGTCACCGTCACACTTCCGGACAGCACCACGTAGAGATGGGGGTCTTCTTCGCCTTCCTCTATTATTCTGCTCTCGGGCTCGTATTCCGCGACTTCGGAGACCCGAAGAATGTCCTCGAGCATCGACTCATCCAGATAGTGGAAAAGGATGACATCTTTCATTGTGCGAAGGTGTTCTCGTTCCTGCTTTGACGTCATGTTGCTCCTCGCATTGTCGATACGAACCGAGTGTACCGAAATTCATCAGGTAGCGTAAGACGTCGAATTGACTTATCAATGCAAGATAGGGACGCCCCTTCACCCTGGTGTCCGGCAGTCCATGATGGACTGTGCAAGACGAACAGTTCGAGGACGTGATCAATTCACTTGGTTACGGAGAACTGCTCCAAAGCCTCAAGGGCCTCACAGCCATACATCACCGCAGGCCCGCCGCCCATGAGGACCGCAACGCCGATTGTCTCTGTGATTTCGGCTCGGCCGGCCCCGGCCTCAATGGCATCGTGGACGTGAAACGCGATGCATCCGTGACAACGTACAGTGATCGCAATCCCGAGACCAATTAGCTCCTTTGTCTTCCAGTCCAGAGCACCGGCCGCAACACCCGCTTGGTGGAGACCAGCGAACGCTCCCATCGTGTCGGGAATTTCTTTGCCCAGATCGCCCATCAGGCTTCTCAGATGTTCGTAGTGCTTACGATAATCCATTGTGTTCTCCTTGCTGGAAGTATGCTGTTGTAGTGCTTCCCACTTGTCAAGTCGCCTGTTGAACTTGAACCGCCCCGGGCTGAGGGGAGCGTGCTGGTGAAATGTTCGTTCGACAGTTGGTTTGCCCGGCATTGCTGAAATTGCAGCCAACTGCATCTCAGGGCTTGACAATGCCGGATTATAGTTGTATAAGCCAATGATTGGGTATACGAAGGAGTGGCAAGGATAACTAATCGGAGGCAAGGACTGATGTCGCTCTCAGACAAGGAATATCTGCAAATCAATCAAGCGTTGTTTAGCCTGACGCATGCTTACGACTCGCGCTCGGCCACAGACGAGCAACGAAATCCAACCGGCCTGACGCTTTCTGATCGATCGATGCTGATGGTGCTGGGCCAGTTCGCACCGCTCAATTCGCGTCAGTTGTCAGGCTTCATGGATATCAATCCAGGCACCATCTCTGTATATGTTCAAAGGTTGGTCAAGAAAGGCCTGGTTCAGAAAGAACAGGATCGGGATGACCGGCGTAACTGGTTGTTACGGCTCACCGAGGCGGGGCAAGCAGTTTACAAAGAGACGATTGCTGGTGCAGTAGCGTATACACAGGATTTTTTGTCAGCCCTTTCCAAGAGCGAACAGAGCACACTGCACCAATTACTCCTGAGAGCGTCCCACAATTTAGGGTTCGATTGGCAATAGGAAAACCGATCGCGCGATTTGTCTACGCCTGAAGAGGAAATGAAGCAATATGGAGAAAAACGCACTGTCCAAATGGCAAACCCGTTTTTTCACTGTCTAAACCTTCCCCGATTCAGTGGACACGGAGTTAAGCACCCGTGTAGGACTGGACGGAAAAGGAATAGATGATGGCAGAGAGAAGGAAGACTTACACGAGGGATTTCAAGGTCCAGGCAGTGGAATTACTGAACACTACCGGGAAACCTGGACACCAGATTGAGGATGAATCGGGGATAGGCCGCGGAGTTCTGTACCGCTGGAGACGTCAGCTGGAGGAAGACGGAGTACAGGTATTTCCCGGGAACGGGAAGGAGCGGGACAAAGAACTCGCTGAGCTTCGCAAGGAGAATGCGGAACTGCGGGAAGAGAAGGGAATCTTGAGAAAAGCAATCGCTATCTTCTCGGAACAACGCCGGAAATGAAGTACCAGTTCATGGGACAACAACGGCGATACCACCGCGTGGAGAAGATGGCGAGGGTGTTGGAGATCTCACGCAGTGGATTCTATGCATGGCTCAAACGGAAACCGAGCCGACGAGCGCAGGAGGACGGGCGGCTGGTCGAAGAGATCCGTGACATCCAGGAGAACCGAGCGAAGTTCCGCTACGGGAGTCCGCGGATGACCGTCGAGTTACGCAACCGGGGCCACCATGTTGGTCGCAACCGAGTGGCGAGATTGATGAGGGCGAATGGGCTTAACGCCAAGCGACGTAAGAAGTTCCGCACCACGACGAAGTCAGACCACAAGCACACCGCCTCACCGAATCTGGTGAATCGGCAGTTTCAGCCTGAGGCACCGAACAAGGTCTGGGCCAGCGATCTGACGTATGTCGCGACTGCCGAAGGCTGGCTGTATCTGTGCGTGATTCTCGACCTCTACAGTCGTCGCGTGATCGGCTGGGCGACCTCCAAGAGCCTGGGCACCACATCAGTGCTGAAGGCGCTATGGATGGCAATCACCGGCCGGGGGAATCCACGGAACGTGATTTTCCACTCTGATCGGGGCGTTCAGTACGCCTCCACCATGTTCCGTCGCGTATTGCGCAAGAGGGGCTTCTTCCAGAGCATGAGCCGCAAGGGAAACTGTTGGGACAATGCGTGTGTGGAATCCTTCTTCAAGAGCCTGAAGACCGAACTGATAGGCAAGACGATCTTCGAGAGCCGAGAGGCGGCCACACAGGCAATCTTCGAATACATCGAAGTGTTCTACAACCGGATTCGGTTGCACTCGACACTGGGATACCTGAATCCGGTTCAATTCGAGGAGGAAAGTGAAGAGAAGGTAGCATGAGCGGTTGCGGGGCCCAGCCGGAAGAAAACGGCCCGCGAGGAGGCTCCCTACGGCATTTTCCGACCAGAAGTGGTATCCAGATACCCTCGGAAAACGGTAGGGTCAGTAGCTAATCGGGTGTTCACGAAATCGGGGGAAGTCCACTATCTACTCAATTGATTTTGAACATGCTTCGGGCTAGGTCCCAAGGTTTGCCTGAGCCTGTCGGCACAGGATACGCGCGGTGCTGTCGACTCTGAATCCTGAACGTCTCCAGCTCAGAATGTCCTTCGTGGACTCTTGGTCGTACTAATCACAGAAGTCGTGCACGTGAAAATCGAAAATCCCGTGAAGCCAACTGCATCCCCTTTGAACGTATCGGTCGTGGTGAGCATTCGGCACAAACGAACAGTGTTTGGAAGAGGTTCTGGCACCCGCGATTGACGAAGCAGAGAGTTCCGAATACGGAGAGCGCATCGAACAGACATCCTTTGCCACGCGTCGTCCGACGCCGCCAGCAGCACAACACAAAGAACTTGCCTGAGAACGTGACTTGACCGGGAATAGCAACATGATATGATATCTCGGCTCGCCGGCCTATCGGACATGGAACCTACAGTAAATAGACCCTTTTTGGAATTGTTGACTGTTGTGCTTTTCAAAGGAGGAGAAGGAATGAAGTGGGGACTGGTATTAGCGGGAGGTGGTGCGCGTGGAATCGCGCATATCGGCGTTCTGAAGAAGCTGGAATCCTGGGGTCTCAGGCCGGATGTAATAGTGGGTTGCTCTATGGGAGCAATTATCGGGGGAATTTACGCCTCGGGCACAGAACTAGATGAAATGGAGAGGTTTCTTCTTCATGATTTTGGAATCCGCAAGGTACTAAATACTTGGGTGTTTCATTTTTCCGAAAGGCCACTTATCAAGCTAGTACAGGCAGAAGACGGCCTTTACTCATTACTGCGAAAGAATGGAATTGACAACGGCCAGAAGGTATTGGAGATCATACGCCAACTCACCCACGACAGAAACTTCAATCAAACCCGAATTCCCT
>DAOWMR010000221.1 GCA_030642995.1 Spirochaetales bacterium | reverse complement strand
GATGTCGCCATCAAACTGGAGATACGGAATCCCATCGACTGCGGCCTCAAACTCGGCATCGCTCTCGAAGTACTCCCTGGAAAGTCCGAAGTCGGGATGTCGACTCAGTGCATTGTCGTCAATGACGAGCTTCCCATCGCCGGCAATGACGGCCCCGTCGGTGGTGATGAAAAGCGGGTTGATCTCAGCCAGTTCAGCGTCCATCTGTCTGAAGGCGGCGTACAGCTTTGTGATAACGGCTGCAACGGGTTTGACCTGATCCCCTTCCAGTCCCATCCGGTAGGCGATGTCCCTGGCCTGGAATGGATGCAACCCACGGTCGATGT
The DNA here is from genome assembly GCA_030642995.1 of Spirochaetales bacterium. Classification (GTDB taxonomy): domain Bacteria; phylum Spirochaetota; class Spirochaetia; order DSM-27196; family SLST01; genus JAHOYX01. The sequence goes on along the minus strand of DAOWMR010000221.1, from coordinate 5,168 downwards.
CCACGTTCTCGCGGATGATTTTGTCCGGGGCGGTCACGGCAAGTGTCTCGATCTCCACGCCACCCTCGGCGCAGGCAATCACCACGGCGGTCGCAGCAACCGGATCCAGCGTGACCGAAAGATAGAGCTCCGCGGCTATGTCCACGGCCTCTTCAACGAGGATCCGGCGGACGCCGTGAGGCGAATCGAAGAGCTCTGTGGCCTGTTTCACCGCATCATCGCCGTCCTTCACCATGCGAATGAGCCCGGCCTTGCCACGCCCTCCGCTCAGAACCTGGCTCTTGAGCACACACGGAAATCCCACTGTGTTCAGCGCGTCCTGAATCGACTCACGATCCGCCAACTGGGAGCGAGGAACCGGGATGCCATACTTCCTAAACACTTCTTTTGCCTGGTATTCAAACAGCTTCATGACTGGTCAGGCCTCCTTGCCGTACTTGCTCCAGTAGTCGCCGAACATCTCGTCATCTGTCGGTTTGGTGACCGGAATTGGTACGGAGAGCCATGTCACGTTGAGGAAGTGCTTGTAGTAGATGTTTTCGGTGGTGATGTTCCCGCCCCAGGTGCCGCATCCGAGCGTTACGGTGGAGGGCATGCCGTTGTAGAAGTTACCGCCGTTGGCGGGCGCCTGCGGCTGTCGAATCATGATTCTCGAGCTCTTTATTTCAAGACCAAGCCGACTGATGTACTCCTCGTTGTAGGTGTGGATCCCGCAGGAGTGACCCGTGCCGGCCCGATCAGTTATTGCTTTGAGAAGACCGAGGCCTTCTTCAAAGTCCGAGTACTTCCAGACCGCGAGCACCGGCGAAATCTTCTCCTCGGCGTAGATCTCATCGGACACCGGCGGCGCCGCCTCCACGGCAAGTACCTTCGTGCCCATCGGTACCTGGAGTCCCGCGTCCCGCGCAATGACCTCTGCCGATTTGGCGATGATCTTCGGGTTAAGGACAGTTTTTCCGTATTTGTTTGTGGTCCAAACCCACGCAGCGAGCATGCCCTTTTCCGCGGCCGAACAGATGTAGGTCCCTTCCGCTGCCAACCGCCCCATGACTCTGTCGTAGACCGATTCGTGCACGATGATGCTATTCTCCGACGAGCAGGAGGTGGCGTAGTCGAAAGCCTTGCTCAGCACGACCTTGGCCACGGCGTCGTTGACATCTGCATCTTCGGCAATCATCTGAATGGCGTTGCCCGGTCCTACACCAAAGGCGGGAGTTCCACTAGAGTAGGCTGCCGTCACCATTGCCCCGCCGCCGGTGGCCATTACCACATCCACCTGCCGCATCAGCTCGGCGGCGGCGTCTACGCTTGGCTCTTCGATGATCTGAATCAGGTCTTCCGGGGCTCCCACCTTCTTGAGGCCCTCACGCATGAAGTCCACGGCCATCTTCGAGCAGCCCTTTGACTTGGGGTGTGGGGCGAAGATGACCGCGTTCCTGCCCTTCACAATCGAGACGGCATTGCTGGCTGGAGTTGCGGTCGGGTTTGTCACCGGGTGAGGGCGCCCACAACTCCCACAGGCTTCGCGTACTTGCGGATGCCTTTCTCTTTGTCTTCTTCAATCAGCCCCACCGAGATAGCACCGGTGATGTCGCGCAGAACGCCGAGGACCTTGCCTTTGTGTTTCTTGATCTTGTCTTCTACATTGCCCATGCCTGTTTCGGCAACTGCCGCCTCAGCCAGTTTGGCGATGTTCTCGTCTTCATACATCTGCCATCCGATTGCGAGACACACGTCATCTATCTGCTCTTGTGTGTACTCAGAAACCTGCTGCTGTGCGGCACGGGCATTTGTCACCAGCCCCTCAATAATGGCCGTGGTGTCACTCATTGCTGCCTCCTGGTCATGTGAATCTCGGGCCTACGGCCCTGCCGGCTGTCCAAACAGGTACTCTCCGGACTGCGCCTTGAACCGGTAGCGATCACCCCTGTAGTGAGCGGAAAGCGCCTCTACGGGAATGTCGTTGTCGTCATAGATCACGCTCTCGAGCAGCATGCACGGCTCGCAGTGCTGGAACCCGAAGATCTTTGTCTCTTCCCATCCCGCCATAACGGCGCTGAATATCTGAATTGAGTGATGCAGGGTTACGTTGAACTTCTCCACAAGCAAGCGGTAGAACGGGCCAACTTCCTCAATTCCCATGAGCTCACTGAACGCTTCATATGGGACGAAGCTTCGTTCGATGAGCACCGGCTCATCTTCAACGTGTTTCACGCTGAGCGTGTAGATGACGCGGGTATCCTCGCCAAGCGCAAGCTTGTCAACGAGATCCCCCTCGGCCTTCCGCACCTCCTTCGCCAGCAGTTTGTGAACAGGTCTAATGCCGTGAATCTCCATGTCGTCGTTGAAGCTGGTGATGCGATCCAATTCGTAGACATATCCCTTGGGTTTGTCGGAAACGAGGACTGTCCCGGTGCCACGCTTGCGCACGATCATCTCTTCGACAACAAGTTCATCCAGGGCCTGTCGGACGGTCATCCTGTTCACGCCGAATCCAGATGCCAATTCGTCTTCGGTGGGTAGCCGGGAACCCACGGCTATCTCGCCCCGAGTGATCATTCCCATGATCCACTCGCGAATCTGGAGGTACTTCGGAATCTTGCTGTCAGGATCTACACGCATTCGCCACCCTTCCGCCACACCAGTCATAGGCATACGGCGGAATTGTATATACAAACTGCGCTCATGTCAACGAAAATATCAAACCTTTGTATAGACATTAGGTCCGATCGATGATACGATGGTCGTGCGCAGGACGTTTGGCCCATGTTGTTGGGCATTGCCACCCGGGCTTTCACTCTGCCGGTGGCTATGTCGCCGCAAGCCACACAGGATGAAGTCGCGGCGCGCGAGGATCGCAGATTGGGGAAGGAGCGTACGCATGGCTGAAGAGGCAAAGAAGACGGGATTGATGGATGTGGCGAAAATGGCCGAGCAGATGGCGAAGTCGCTCGGAGAGTTCTCAGAATTGGGCGCCGATGTAGCACTCGTGGGAGGAAACGTCATCACCATGAACCAGCGCCAACCTCGGGCGGAGGCAGTTGCCCTCAAGGACGGCAAGATCAGTAGAATCGGGACGAACGAAGAGATCAGACAGCTCTGTGGGAAAAAGACAGAAACGGTCGAGCTCGACGGGAAGACTCTGCTGCCCGGTTTCATCGAACCTCATACCCACATGATCATGTACGGCACAACGCGGCTGGGCATTGACGCCGGGATGGAATCCAACAAGAACATTGGCGACATCCTTGCACGTGTCAAAGAGCAGACTGACTCCCAGCCGAAAGGGACGTGGATTGAAGGTTGGGGGTATGACGACACCCTCCTGCCGGAAAAGCGCCACATCACGCGGGAGGACCTGGACAGTGTCGCCCCCGACCATTTCGTTCACATAGCCCACGTCTCGGGTCATCTTGGCGTGATCAATTCCAAAGTGCTTGAAGTCGCCGGAATCACCAGGGACACACCCAACCCGGATGGCGGGGAAATCCTGAAGGATGCTCAGGGCGAACCGAATGGAGTTCTGGCAGAAACGGCTCAATTCATGATAATGAAGATGAAGCCGATGCCCGATGTGGCGCGAATAATCGAAGGGTTGAAGATATCCAACCAGGACTATCTGGCGGCGGGTGTCACTTCCGTCAATGATGGTGGGTCATTCGGAATTGATTCTCTTGTCGCCTGTAAACGTGCCCAGGAACAGGGCTTCCTGTCCATCAGGGTCTACGCCAATGTCTTCGCCGACATCCTCGAGGGTGCGATGATGGTGAAGGGGCCGGATCTGGACGCGCTCGAGTTTGGCACCGGGTCGGGCGATGACTGGTTCAAGATCGGCGCCATGAAAGACGTTCAGGACGGCTCCATTCAGGGGTATACCGGGGCAACTCTGGAACCTTACTACACGGAATCGCCAACGTCGACAGACAATGGTTTGATCTACCATACACAGGAAGAGTTGAACGAGACCGTCCTGAAGTATCACAAGGCAGGTTTTCAGATTCAGGTCCATGGCAATGGAGACCGAGCCATAGAATCGATCATCCAGGCCTATGAGAATGCGCAGGAACGGTGTCCCAGGAACGATACCCGGCATCACATCATCCACTGTCAGATGGTCCATGACGATCAGCTGGATCGGATGGCGAAGATAGGAATCGTCGCAAACTTCTTTCCCGTTCATGTCCTGTACTGGGGGGATCGTCACCGTGACATCTTCATCGGACCGGAGAGAGCCGCACGGATTGATCCGCTGAAATCCGCGTTGGACAGAGGTATCCTTTTCGGACTCCACGCCGACACACCGGTAACACCGGTCTCTCCGATTCGATGTCTGCACTCGGCAGTGAACCGGGAGACGAGCAGCGGCAAGATCCTCGGACCCGAGCAGAGAATCACTGTGCAACGGGCACTCGAAGCATTGACCATCAACCCTGCCACCATGATTTTCGAAGAAAACACCCGCGGATCAATTGAACGGGGGAAACTTGCAGATTTTGTTTTTCTTTCCGATGATCCATTCTCAATAGATCCACTCAAGCTCAAGGAGTTGCAGGTGGAGAAGACCATCGTTGACGGGAAGATTGTCTATGACGCAAAGCACCAAGCCTGAAGGTTTTGCGTTGGAGGAGAAAGAGGCAATGAACAACTTGAATGACATTCCGTGTACTGAACAAGACCTCGATCAATACGAGGTGGAGAACATTTTCCACTCTTGGGGGTACCAGCCGGAGAAGGCTCCCATGCGGGTCGTTTCCGCGGAAGGAATTCGGTTCACCACGGCGGACGGAAGAGAGCGTCTTGATTTCAGTTCGTGCTTTGTGAGCCACAACATCGGCCACCAGCAAGAGCGCGTGGTCAACGCCATCTGCGAGCAGGCAAGGAAACTCACATCCTTTGCGCCGAGTTTCTCCACTGAACCGCGAGCGCGCCTGGCGAAGATGCTGGAAAAGATCACCCCCGGCGATCTCTCCCGATCGTTCATCTCCCTCGGCGGCACTGAGGCAAACGAGGCTGCGGTCAAGATCTGTCAGCAGTACACCGGAAAACGGAAGATGATCTCTCGCTACCGCAGCTATCATGGTGGGACGGGCATATCCATGTCGCTTTCATCCGGGGATCCCAGGAAGTGGGCCCTGGTCTCCGGCGGAGCGGAGACCGTTGCGGTGCCG
>DAOWMR010000445.1 GCA_030642995.1 Spirochaetales bacterium | reverse complement strand
TACCTCGAGCGGTGGCCACGAGGCGTTACGAACAGGCCTACAGAATTACTCGTTGGCTGCATATCCCCGTGCGTTTGCGTTGCCTGGGGCCGACGCAGGGCAAGCGCACATCGACGGGATCGGCGTGCGGCATGCAGGACAGACCTGCAGCGTCTCCGCAGCTCGCGAGGACAAGCGGAAGGTCCGTCTTGCATGCGTAAGCACGTACAGTGGATGTTTATGTGCGCTTGCCCTGACTCGTGCACGTCGGGTTTTCCCATCGCAGGCTCTTGAATCGACAGAAGTCGTTGTCCGTTGAATAGAGGCGCGCACCATGTTCGACGGCAAGGGCGGCCAGGTGGGCATCGGTCGTGAGATTGGCCCCAGTTCCAAGATCGACGAGAAGCTCTCGCAGAACTCCCCAATGGTTCGGACCCGGCTGGACGATCCGAACAGTCGGTAGTTCGAGCCAGGCATCGACGATCCCTATCGCTTGATCCACGGAGATTGGCCGGGGCATGACACGTGGACTGGTAATCAGGCGTAGAAACGCCAGGATGACAACCCACGCGAGCCCCACCGGTTCGGGGGCATTGAAACTGCGCTCCAACCATTCTCGCGCCGCCCCGTGATGCGGAGAACTCGAGTTAATCGCATAGATGAGCAGATTGACGTCAACGATTTTCATTTCTTCACGTGCAACTTGCGCTGTATCTCTTCGTCCTCAATGGCATCCGCCAGCCGAAGACCACGATCCAGCTCCATCTTTGGCGGGTGACCCAGCTGGAGCAATGGCAATTGGTACAGTTCGTGAGGCGCATTCGCATGGGTAATTCCACGGCGAAGGGTTTCGTTCACAATCTCCTTGAACGGCCGTTTTCGTCTCAGCGCTTCAACCTTCAGCGCATGAAACAATTCGTCGTCTATTGTCAGCGTAGTGCGCATAGAAACATCATACAATTCAGATAGAGACGCATCAAGACATCAATTGGGGTCCTCCGCTGACAACTCCGCCGCAGCCCGGTTGTATCTTAGGTTCATGACAATGAACTGGCTGGAGTGGTTTGGTTACGCTGCCTCGGTGGTGATCCTCGTGTCGCTCACCATGAGTTCCATCGTACGCCTCCGATGGATCAACCTCGCCGGGGGAATCATGTTCTCTGCGTTTGGATTTCTCATCGGATCTATTCCCACCGGTACGCTGAACCTGGGGATCGCAATTATTGACGTCTATTTCCTGTGGAAGATCTACAGTACGAAGGACGAACTGGCAATCGTAGAGGCCAATCTCGGGTCGGGATACTTCAATCATTCCTGGGAGCTCAATCGCAATGAGATTTTCCGGATTTTCGGTGACACGGATCTGACGCAGGACCAACGTGCATTCTACTTCCTCCGCAACAACAACACGGCCGGAATCCTCGTCGGACACGAAGTAGAGCCCGGCACGTTCTGCATCGACATTGACTACGTGTCGCCCATCTACCGCGACCTGAAGATAGGGCAGCATTTCATTTCCGAGTCCAGGATCAAGTCGGTCCTGCCAAAGATGGATCGATTGCATGCCACCGCCGATGTCGGCATCCATGAGCGGTACCTCAAAAAGCTCGGCTTCCAGGAGATGGACGGCAGGCCTGGAGTGTTCGCGAAGGGGTTGTAGTGTGCAGTGACCGCCTCGTGTGCTGTGGTTTTCTGAAATCTTTTTGCTAGGCAGCCTAAAAGTATTGACTGTTTTATTAGGCTACCTTACATTATACCGCATGCGTACACCAGACATATACAAACAGCTCATTGCTGCTGTCTTGAGACTGTTGAATCAACTGAACCAGATGGAAAAGACTCCACAACCCTTTGGAACGGATATCCAAATCCATCCTTCGGAAATCCACACCATAGCAGCGATCGGAGATCATCCGGGATGCAATATGTCAGAACTCGCTGGTGAACTGGGAATCGCGAAACCGAGCGTCTCGGAGATCGTTCAGAAAATGGAGGCAAAGAAACTGATCGCCAGGTACAAGCTTCTGAAGAACAGGAAGGAAGTGCGGTTGAAACTCACTCCGAAGGGATTAACGGCTTACAAAGGTCATGCGGAATTCCACGCGGACATGTATTCGGAAATCTATTCACATATGAAGAAACTGCCTGAAGAGGCTCTGCGCGAATTCAAAGACACTCTTGACCAGATCAGTTCATCCCTCGGCACGGAAACGCCGGACACGACAGAAGGAGAGAGCAAATGAACCTGGTGGTTTTCAACGGAAGCCCAAAAGGAGAGCATAGCATTACGCTAACGTATCTCGATTTTCTGATGCATGGAGCACATAAGGTTTTCAGGGATTGCAACTGGGCGGGAATCCGGCTCGTATGGAAGGCGGATCACCGCTTTTACAAACAGAATGGACTCTACGATTTCCCGCAGAGGAATCACTTGAAGAACGTCATCTTGTCAATTGCGGCGCTCGTTCTTCAGATCCCATTTCTCAGAAAGAAGTACTATAACAACCTGGTGACATTTCCCGCCGCCCGGCTTCGGAAGTATCTGGACACGAAGCTTCAGAACGAAAGGAGCGCTTGAGCATGAATCTGAAAAGACTGATTGGTGGATTCAGTATTGCCATCGTCGCTTGCTTCTCACTGGGTGCGCAACCGCAGTACACAATATCGG
>DAOWMR010000470.1 GCA_030642995.1 Spirochaetales bacterium | reverse complement strand
TTGAGGGGCCGGTGTACGACCTTCGCGTGACCGGCGTTGGCGTCGTGGCCGTTGGTAGCGGTATTTTCGCCGGCGACGTCACCCGCGACGAACTGCCGTTTGTCTCAAGTCCCGGTGGTGGCGGCGGTTGCTTTGTGGCCGGGACGCCCGTCCTGACATCTTCGGGTGCCGTAGCCATTGAGCGAGTCGGTGCCGGTGATCGGGTCTGGGCCTGGAATCCCAACGCGCACAACTGGGCGCTTCAAGAGGTGCAACGTCTCCTGGTCCACGAACACACCGATGACTTTGTTGACATCAGGGTCTCGGGATCGCAGCTGACCTCAACCGGGAATCACCCGTTCTGGGTGGAGTCGGGTGTGTGCCTTCGGGACCGGCCTTTGGCCGAGGATCTGGGCGGTTCATCGCTTGTTCCAGACGCCACCGGGCGTTGGGTGGCCGCGCGGAACCTCCAGGCAGGTGACACGATGATCACCCGTTCGGGGCCCGCTGTCGTTCAATCCGTCGTATCAGCCGCCGCGCCGGCCGGCAAATCCCGGGTGGTTTACAATCTCTCTGTTGGCGGTCACCACACCTATGCCGTCGGAGACGCAGGGGTTGTGGTCCACAATAAGGCCGAGGCGGAGGAATCAGTTGGTCCCGCGCTCGAATCCCGGGACGATGGGTCACGATCGAGTGGTATTCGCGGTGAGGATGCTCCGGACGATGCCGGGCGGCTGCCCACGACCGAGGGGCGGGGGGCGGAGGCGGATCCGTCCCCGCGATCGGTAGAGGCGGAGCGGCGAGCCGGGCCGAGCGAGTCCGGTCTGAGCGCGGGCTATTCGGACGACAACCTGGAGTTCGGCGCCTACCTTCGGTTCCTTGCCGAGTATGCCTCGGCTGCCCCGCACATTCCGATTGCGGTCAACGAGCGTATCGTACTGACGGTTCTTGATGCGGAAGGGAAGACGGTTCCCAACGCCGGAGTGACGATAAGTACCGCCGGCCGGGTCCTTGCCGAGGGGCAAACCTACTCAGACGGTCGATTTCTCTTCTTCCCGTCCGAGTATGACGTGGAACGAGCGTACACGGCCGAGGTTCTCTATCGTGGGGGAACAGAGTCAGTACAGATTGATCGATTCGGCGTCAGAGAGGTGGTGATCACCCTACCGCGACCGCGAATGGCGCTGCAGCAGGTCCCCCTGGACGTGCTCTTCGTCCTGGATACAACCGGAAGCATGGGGGAGGAGATTCACCGTCTCACCCAGTCGATTGAGATCATCCACCTCAACCTGACATCACTATCCACCAATCCGGTGGTGCGGTTCGGCATGGTTCTGTACAAGGACCGAGGTGATGAGTACACAACGCGGACCGTGGCGCTGACTTCGGACATCGAGATGTTTCGGAGGGAGCTGGAGCAGGTGTTCGCTTCAGGCGGTGGGGACTACCCCGAGGACCTGCAGGCGGCCCTGTCGGCTGCAACGCGCCAAATCGATTGGAATCCGCAAGGCCTCCGGCTCGTGTTCATCATCACCGATGCCCCGCCGCAGCTCTATCGGGACCAGACCTACACCTATGTTGATGCCGCACGCGACGCCCGCAGAGCGGGTATCAGGTTCTATACCGTTGGGACCGGCGGCATGGACATCCAGGGCGAGTACCCGTTGCGGCAGCTCTCGCAGTACACCGGCGCCCGCTACATCTTCCTCACCTACGGTGAGACCGGCGAGAGCGAGGGCGGAGCGCCCGGGAGCGTGAGCCACCATACCGGCGCCAACTATGAGACCGACAAGCTCGAGGCAATCATCATCCGGTTCGCGAAGGAAGAACTCCAGTACCTGACCGATGCACCAATCGAGGTTGCCGAACCCTACTTCACCGCCGAACCAATCGGATCCGAAGAGCGGGATGCCACCTTGCGGAAGCTCTTCTCATCCGCCGTCGCTCAACTCTTGGCCTATTCATCCTGGGAAATCACCTCCGCTGTGCCTACGGCCGTGATTCCCTTCCACCCTGCCGAAGAGGGGCTGGGCGTCCAGGCGGAATACCTATCGGAACAGCTTTTGTTGACCATGCGGCAGGACGACGTGGCTCGAGTGGCCTTCCAACTCGTGGAGCGGCGGGACATGCAGGCGATTCTGGAGGAGATTGAGTTTCAACTCAGCGGACTGACCGAGCAGTCCAGCGTCACGCGAGTCGGCGAGTTCCTCGGGGCTCAGCTGCTGGTCACTGGTACCCTCTACCAAGGTGACAACGACTACGAGCTCTTTGTCCGGCTTCTCCGAGTGGAGACGGGCGAGGTATTGGCGGTCACCAAGGCGATCATCAGTCGGGACCTGGTGCCCTAGGGCCGTCAATCCGCCGAAGGCCGGCCTCTCTGGCCTGTCGAACTGCAGCGGCGTACTCCTCCGATGTAACCATGGTGCCGATTCGGGG
>DAOWMR010000430.1 GCA_030642995.1 Spirochaetales bacterium | reverse complement strand
TACCTCGCCGAGAGCCAATGGATGCTCCAGTCGACGATCAAGGACAATCCCAGGATCGAGTTCCACTTCACGTCGGCGTTCAAGACCGAGAACCGGATCGGCGACTCGGTGGCATAGGGCTCGCCGCGGTGGTGGTTTGAGTCGCTCACGACGGACCATGTCCTGAATCGAGAACCTCTCTGCAAGGAATCCGCCCAGCCTGGTCAGATGGTTAACGGCAAGTGAGGCCGAAGCGGTCAGATAGTCGTGGAAAATATGGAGTTGGTTCGTGTCTTCCAAGTCGTAGGTATCTGTTCGTAGTTGCCGGGTAATCCGCCGGATAGCCGATGAGCCGGAGGAGACGTTGTACCCGACTGTGCCGAACACGACCAGCACCATGGGCCACACCCTGGGGGGGCTTATTTCTCGTCGGCCTGTTCTCTCGTATCAGTATTGGATTGCCAGGACTCTGTAACTCGCCTCAAGTACCGCTCCTTGTCCTCGGCCGGAAGCCAGCTCGCACTGAAGCCGTTCCTCACCAGCTGCAGAACCTGATCCTTCGAAAGCGCCGCCTCTTCCTGTACCGCTGTCAGATTTTCGTTCATATAGCCGGGGAAGTAGGCCGGATCGTCCGAGTTGATGGTTACTTTCATGCCCTTTTCGAGCATGGCCGTTATCTCCGCGGACTTGAGGCCACCGGCAACGTATCCATTGGAAATGGGGCACACGGTGAGGCCCAGATCCCGAGCTATGATCTCATCGCACAGTCTTTCGTCCTCGAGTGAGTTCACCCCGTGATCGATCCGGTTCACGCTGATCTCATTCATACACTGCCAGAGGTGGGATACCGAATCCTGCTGATCCACATCGCAGTGCATCGTCAACAAGAACCCTTCACTCCCGGCACGTTCAAACACTTCCCGGAATTTGAGCGGAGGATTGTTTCGTTCATCAGAATCGAGACCGACTCCCAGGATCAGGTCTTTGTACGGCAGCGCGATCTCCAAGGTTTCCATGGCCGACTCGGCCGTCATGTCCCGCAGGAAGCACATGATCAAGTTGGTCCTGATCCCATACTCCCGCTCTCCATCCACCTGCGCGCGCCGGATGCCGCCGATAACCGTGTCAAAACTCACCCCGCGTGAAGTGTGGGCCTGTGGATCAAAGAAGAACTCGGCATAGACAACGTTCTGCGAAGCGGTTTTCCTGAGGTATGCCAACGCAAGATCGTAGAAGTCCTCTTCTTCGAGAAGAACACTCATTCCTTCATAGTAGACGGCAAGAAACGACGGCAAATCGTCAAACTGATAGGCCCTTCTCATCGCAGAGACATCCTCATACGGAAGTTCCAGGCCGTTGCGTTCCGCCAGCCGAAACTTCAGCTCCGGTTCCAGAGAGCCTTCTATATGCATGTGAAGCTCAGCCTTGGGCAGATGTTCGATAAACCGCTGCATGTCACTCTTCATTCCACCACTCTATGCCACTTTGCGGTACTTCTCCTACATAACGAGCGCTTCAGCTGCGGCGCAGGGAGCGAACGGTCTTGGCGCGGTGAGTGGGCTACGGAATTCACGCCGCTACTCCGGTCCCTCATCCAAGATGGTGGCCGGGCGCTGTCTATCTGGAAGCGCATGTTATGTGGCATCTGTTAGATCCAGCCGAACTCCCTGAGGGTCCTGTAGTTCCTGATCGTCAAGATCGCGGTCCAGTTTTTGCTACTATGCTCCCAGTCGTCCTCAAACTGAGTCCATGTCCAAGTAGGATGCCAAACTCCGTTGTCCGTGGCAGAGACCAGGAAGTCGCAATTCCTCTCTGCGTGTTCTTGGACTTCTGGGTACAGGGCGTGCTTCGGCGACTGAACGAAGTCCAGAGGTTTCGGAACATACGTGCGCCATTTCGATTCGTCCGTGCACATCAGCACATCGATTGCCGCTCGCAGGCATGGCTCCAGCCGGCGGCGATACCGGTGCGGTACCTGGGCGTACATTCGGATATAGCAGTAGATCTCGTGTTCAGATTCGTACCTGTTCAGGCTCCTCAGGTGTTCTACGGCACGCTTGGTCGCGTTCGCAACATCGATCGTCCGTACATGCTGTTGCCATTTCCAGAAGTAGCCGATTATCTCGCTCGAAGGGTTGCCCCAGTGTCTGTCGATGACGGTGCACCCGTCCTCTAAAAGATAGGCCCACCATGGAGCGTGAGGGTACTCATTGACTCGCGCAGGCACCGCCCACCAACCGTTGCGGCTGGTGTCGAATGTATGCTCGAAGTACGCCAGCGCCGGCGCAACAATGCCCGACGGGGGCTTTTCCATTCTGGCCAGAAGCTGACAGGCCACAGATGTCGCCATCGGTGATGAGTCCGGAAGTAGAAAGTCCGGTTCTATCCCGTGGCCGAACCCGCCATCACTGTTTTGGTATTCCCTGAGCGCGGCACTGATGTCTTCTTCCGGACCGTCGAAGAATTCGTGCTCGAAAAGCACCTTGTACAAGCGATCGCAGTTGTTGGAGATATATTCGCGCGCAATGTCGAGGTTTCCCGCGGCAAGTTTCGTCATCATTCGCGTTCCATTATGCCACATACCGACCGCTTCACTTGCGACGCGGCCGAGCGAGTGTTGGCCGTGAAAGCGCATGTTATGAAGCCACCGGTATCCGAGCTTGCGCAGGTTCCGATTCCTGTATACAGCCCCGTGAGATTAATCCTCCCCAGGGGCATCCAACAGTTTCTGTAGGCTTCATCTCAGCGCGGGGATGTCGTCGTGGATTGTTTGCCAGATCTCCTCTGCGTCAATTCCGAGATACTCATGGGCGACGAG
>DAOWMR010000118.1 GCA_030642995.1 Spirochaetales bacterium | reverse complement strand
GGGCAGTCGCCGCTCGGCTGTTTGATCAGGCCCTCATTCTGCCGGGCCCTCTCGAAACCTTGACACGTCTCGCCCAGGAAATCTCAGGACTCACTTTCTATCGACATCTCGGCACGACCGCACTCCGGGCGCTTCTCGGATTCTTGGCGTCTCTGTTAACGGGGATGATTTGGGGAGCTGCTGCGGGACTGAATCCTTCAGCACGATCCTTTCTCGCCCCGGCGCTGATTCTCATCCGTTCCACACCTGTCATTGCGGTGATTCTGCTGGCCATCATCTGGTTCTCGCCGGATGCCGCTCCGGTCCTCGTGACCTGGCTCATGGTAATGCCGCTGGTGGAAGAGGTGATTGAGCAGGGGATTCGGCGCACAGAAACAGCTCTGCTCGAAATGGCGAAGGTCTTTCGGGTGCCGGCCGGCCGCGTCCTTCGGGATGTTCACCTTCCGGCACTGCAGCCTTACGTTCGTGCCGCCGCTCACAGCGGATTGGGTATGGCATACAAGGTCACTGTTGCGGCCGAGGTGCTGATCCAACCGCCGTGGAGTCTCGGAGGCGCCATGCAGGAGGCTCGATTCTATCTCGATACCACTCGGATAATTGGGCTCACGTTGACCGTGGTCCTCTTGAGCGGCGTGACCGAAGGATTGCTGCGTCTCGTGGATCGTGCAGTGGACCGGAAGGCGGAACTCAACCGTGAGCCGAGAGCCCGCGGCGAGGCGCGGGACGACGGCACGCTCACGGCCGGTCCGGGAGATCGGGCTGCAGATCGCGCTGAGAATGACGCCTCAATCATCGAGGTTCGAGATCTCTCCAAAGCATTCAACGATCGCCCGGTGCTTAGCCGGATCACTCTCGCAGTTGATGGCGGGCAGGTGACGGTGCTGCTCGGACCGAGCGGGTGCGGGAAGACTACGTTGCTGCGGATTATCGCCGGTCTCGAGCTTGCCGACGACGGTTCGGTAAGCCTGCCGGACAATTCACTGACTACCATGGTTTTTCAGGAACCGCGAGTTCTGAATTGGCGTTCTGCGGAGGAAAACATCTCCTTCGTGCTTCCGGTCGGGAAGGAAGGGGAGGCCGATAGGTGGCTGGACAGGGTGGGGCTCTCCGCCTACGCCCGGGTAAAGCCTCCGGTCTTGAGCGGCGGAATGGTGCAGCGGCTCTCGCTGGCCCGGGCGTTTGCGGTACCTGCTGCTGCGGTTCTCATGGATGAGCCGTTCCAGAATCTGGACCTCCGCAGCAAGCTCGCGCTGTGCAGCATAACCCGCAGGCTTCACCAGGAACGCGGGGGCGCAACATTGTTCGTCACCCATGACGTTGTTGAGGCAGCCCTCGTTGCCGATCGGATCATCGTCCTGGGCGGACAACCTGCACGGGTTGTCGTGAGCCGTCCGATCAATCTGTCTGAGGAGGTGCGCGACCCCAGACACCCTCGCATCCAGTCGGTGGTCGGCGAGCTCTACGAGATTCTTCTCTCAAGTAACCAGCAGTGATGAATTTTCTTGTCGCGGAAGTCGGGCGGGACGGTCCGTGAGGTGATATCCGTGGCGGAGAATCCGGTGAGGCTCTGTGAATCGAGTGCGAATTTCCGTCGATTGGTAGAGAAGAGCACGAATCCCCCCGTACGCAGGAACTTCCCGGCAGCTTGAATCAACTCCACGTGATCCGTCTGCAGATCCAGGATCCGGTCCATCTTCTTGCTGTTTGAGAACGTTGGTGGGTCAAGGATGACCAGGTCATAGGCACGGGAATCCGGATGTGCAAGGAATCGGAACACGTCCTGTGCAAGGAGGATGTTTCGTTCATTTGCCATTCCGTTCAGCTTCAGGTTTTCGCGGGCCCAGTCTGTGTAGGTATTGCTCATATCGACGCTGATGGTGTGGAGCGCTCCGCCGTCGGCAACATAGACGGTGAACGAACCGGTGTAGGAGAAAAGATTGAGCACGCGAACTGGTCTCTCGGAGGCAAGTTCACCAACGAGCTCTCTCATCATGGCGCGTGTCTGGCGGTGATCAAGAAACAGACCGGTATCCAGATAGTCACTGAAGTTAAGCCGGAACCTGAGACCGCCCTCAGAAACGGTTGCGAGAGTGGCGGCTGAAGAGATTCGTTCGTACTGTTCACCACGCGGGGTTCGGCGTCTCTGCTTGTAGAACACTCGACCCTCCGGCACCCCCAATGCCCGCCGGGCCGCGTCCGTCATGGCTGCCCGGTATTCATCCGGAGTTCCCGGAAGTTGCTTGTACTCCGCCGAATATTCGGCCAGGTGGAGATAGTTCTCGTAGAGATCAACCGCAAGCGGTATCTCTGGAATGTCGCGGTCGTACAGCCGGTAGCAGGAGATCCCATTCTTGCGGGCCCATTTCCCGAGGTGCTTTGCGCGCTTCTTCAGTCTGTTTGTGAAGATCTCAACCTGGTAGCCGAGAGGATCTGCAGTCAAGTTCATTTGCCGTGGAGTTCGCGCATTTTCACAGAGAGGACTGCGTATCCGGACGACAGGTCTTCCTTCTGGACGATTACGCCGGCGGGGACCTTCAATTCAACGTTGGTGAAGTTCCAAATCGCGGTAACCCCGGCCTCGATGATCAGCTCGGCCACATCCTGGGCACAGGACGAGGGGACCGTCAAAATGGCCAGCGAGCTCTGGAGAGCCGGGAGACGTCGCCCGATTTCATCCAATGAATAGACCGGTGTTCCGTTGATGGACCGGCCCACTTTGATTGGATCCACGTCAAACGCCGCAACAAGGGTCAATCCTCGTTTTGGAAATTCAGGGTACCGCATGAGAGCGGTGGCAAGGTTGCCTGCGCCGATAACAATGGCTCGATGGTCCTGGTTCCAGTAGAGGAACGAGTAAATCGCCCGAATCAGCTCGGCCACCGGAAATCCAATGCGGGGCTTCCCGACAATTCCGGTGATCGCCAGATCCTTTCGGACCTGAATCGGTTCCAAGTCCAGTTCCTCTGCGATCACTGTCCCCGATATGAACTTCAGGCCCTCCCTGTGAGCATTCTCAATAACGTGAAGATATGATGGGAGTCTCCGAATGGTCGGGAGACTCGGAAGCTTGGTCATGCGCATTGAGTAGTGCTCCTGTGAAAGCCGTCTCGCGATTATAGCCCGGCCGGAAGGCGCATCGCAATCAGCATCGCTTTCCATCCGGGCGTTGCGATGGTAGCATTCGGCTCGTGCGCACCTTTCTGTTTCCCCTGATTGCCGGTGCACTGCTCATCGCGCCGGCTGCTCACGCCGATATTCCGATGCCGGGTAATTGGGCGTGGCGATTCATTGCAGGTGGTCCGATTGTCGGATGGCCGGCGGTGGACGATCGTGGTCGCTTGTACTTCACCGCTGAAGATCGCTTTCTCTATGCGCTCGATTCCGAGGGTGTGATGCGATGGCGAACCGATCTCGGGAGACGATCCGCCGGCATGGTCGCCGTCGGTGCCGACCAGAGTATCTACGTGGTGTTGGAAGATGGACGGTTTCTGGCGATCAATAAAGACGGGAGATTGCTCTGGGAGATCCGTCTCGCACGCGACGAGCAACTCCCGCCGGTTATCCTCGCTACGGGCACCGTCATTGTTTCCGATACCACCGGTCGCGTTGTCGCGGTCACACATGCCGGAGTTCAGATCTGGGAAATCGAGCTTGGCGAATCGCTTTCCTGTGCGCCAATTGTGAATTTCGAGAAACGAGTGGTGTTTGGTACGGTTCGCGGCAATCTGGTGACCGTGGACCTCTCCGGCAGGATCATTGGACGGCGGTACGTTGGTGATGTGCCGTCGGTTGTTGCGCCGTATCCCGGCGGAGTCCTCGTCGGAACAACGTCCGGGCGGCTTATAAAAATACAGACGGACGGCGAGCCCGCCTGGCGGACCGATCTTGGTTCGGCCGTTGCGGACCTCGTCGTGGGCACGGGTGCGGAAGCGTACGCTCGACTTGACGATGGTTCTCTTGCCCATACCTCGGCGTCCGGCGTCGTGACCTGGCAGGCAAACCCCACACCGGCGACGATAGAGAGCGTCACGGCCGCGGATGGCGCGCTGGTTGCGATCTCCGGGGGGTCCCTCGCCCACATCAAGCGCGACGGCAATCTCTCCTGGCAGGTACGGCTGCCTTCCTCACCGCTTCTGGCGGCCCTCTCGGGCAGGGGCTCTGCGACGGTTTCTACCGGCAGTTGGGTGACCTACTCGTATCCAATCGATCTTGAACCACAAGGCTCGTGGCCTTCCGTTCGGGGGAGGGTTCAGGCAACTGGTGTTCCGCCCGGTGTTGTCGTAGCCCGACCGGCAGGCAGCGAGTTCTCCGACTCCTTCGACTACATCTATCTTTCGGAGTCTCTCCGGTCGCCGTTTGAGAACGACCAGATGACGGGTCTCAGGGAAATTGCCGGACGGCAGGCCGGCGGTGGACTCGCCGGCAGTTACCCCTACGTTCTTGATCTCTGTGAGGATGTTGCCGGAGCTCCGTACTACGGTTCTGTTGGCTTTGATCGTGGGACGACCGTGAGCAGAAGTGGGCGGAGTCTGGCCATCTCTATTCTGGGGACCATCGGAGATCTCTACACCAGCCGGTTCCTGCTCCGTCTGCTTCGGGCGGAGGAGGCCGTTGATATTCAGGTTGAGATCCTTGCCGCACTATCAGAGCTCGGAACAGGTTCAGATGGAGAGGCTGTCCGGACCGTCGCCCAGGTAATTGCATCAGATTCAATTCGCACTCCGTCTGATCAGCTCGCGCTTGCTGCAGTCACCTTCCTCGAGGCAATCTACACGTATGAGGGAGGATTTCTTTCAGCCGACGGTGTTCTTCTGTTGACGCGCATCATGTCCGGACCCTACGGGAGATCAACTCGGGAAGCCGCAGTGGCTGCCTTGTCCGCCCTCTCCTCGGTCGAGTGAGATCTCAAGCCGCCGACGGTGAAACTTCCCATGCAAACTTTGCCGGTTGGCGCTATAGTAGGGACATTGGAGGTGGTCATGCGACGGACTCTCGGAATTGCATTGCTTTTATTGCCCGTGCTCCTCTTTGCACAGGAAGTCGCCGAGGACGAACTACGGGAACTCGGCACGGCCGACATTGATTTCATCAACTACGAGGGGCCGCATGATCGCATTGATACCGACGAGGAAATCAGAGCAATTGGCCGGGCGCTGGCCGCAGGGCTCTCTGCCGGCCGTACACAGGTTGATCACGCCGGCAAATACCGTGTCATTCACGCGGTGGATCCATCAATAGAACGTGGGCTGGACGCCGATATCATCGTTCTGCTGGCCTCCGCGCAGGTTGATCATATAGACAACGTCCGACGGATCATCAGCGGGTTTCTCTCGGAAGCGTACGACTACCAGCGCGACGACGCGGATCTTCTTGCCCGATTCGTCACCATTTACAACGCCGTCAGCCGCGGCAACATGGATTTTTTTGGGGACCGATATAAACCGGTCGTGGTTCAGCACATGTCCGAGGAGAACGCCGGATTGTCACGGCGGTACGACGAGTGGCCCGGGAAGAGCCGAATTGTGATACCGCTGGGCGGTGACGATGGAGTCGGGACGGTTGAACCGGGCGAACTCGGTGGCGCTCAGGTTGTTGAAGAGCTTCGAAGCCAGGAGGACATGGGCATTGAAGACCGGCAGGCACTCGTGGATCTGACTGAACGGGTCGTTGAGGAACGTGAACTGGCGATTGATCGCGAAGAGGCCGCAATAGCGGAAGAAGAACAGCGGATCGCCCAACGGGAAGAGGAGATACGGGCGGAGCGTGAGGAAGGGACCGATGAAGAGCGAGAGCGGGAGTTGACCGAAGAGGAGGCTTCCCTCCGGGAGGATCGTGGAGAGGTAGATGACCGGCGTGAGGACTTGCAGGAAGATCGTCAGGAGGTTGCCGAGTTGACCGCTCAGGTGCGCGCGGAGCGCGAACAGATCGCAAGTGATACGCGGGCGCTCCTGGACGAACGTGAGATTTCGGACGAGATTCGAGGTCTTGCCGGTGACCTGTCACCCATCTACTTCATCCAGGTTCGTGAAGAGAGCGGAGCGGTACTCGGTCAGCTTGTGCAGATCAACCCGGTCAACGGTCTGCTCGTGAACCGATCGGCTGAGAAGGCCATAGTGAGTCGCAGCTACACCTTCCTCGAAGAGAGCCTCCTGGTGATTGCCGCCGAGACCGACACCGGTCGTCTTGCGGCATTTGACGTGACCTCCCTCGAGGAACTCAAGCGTGGTACCGATGAGATCTTCCTCGGGAGCTCGCTGGCCGTTCACGGGGACCCCGATGCCGTCTACGCCGTCGTAAGGCAAGAGGGCGATTGGTACGTGGGGCGCTTTGATGCCGAACTTGGGTTGGTAGAGCGATCGGTGATTGCCGTGAATCCCTACACGACCTTCGCGTTCAGCGGTGACAAACTCTGGATCCAGACAAAGGAGGATCGGATCGTCGCGCTGAGTCTGGTTGATATGCGAATAGCGCCCTAAGCCGGACGGCGCCGGAACAGCCGCCGAAAGAATTTCATGATCGCGCGCCAGATCAGGACGAAGAACGAAGGGTGACGCAGCTTGTCCAGGCGGAGGTACGCTTCGGCAAGCTCGTCGGTAGTCAGATTCTTTCGCTGCGTGTTTTCCTCTATCTCCATCTCGATCAGATCGGTCTTGTCTTTTCCCTCAACGATTCGAACCTCTATCATGCTCCAGCCGAGTCGCTTGGCCGATTCTATGCGCCTGTGGCCCGCGACGAGTTCGTTTCTGGTGTTGATGACCACTGGATTCAGGAGACCGTGCCGACGGAGGCTCTCCATCAACGATGCAAGATCACCGAGATTTTTCCGTACGCGCTTGCGAATGATGATCCTGTCCAGTTCTATCTGCATTTCGAATCCCCGTTAATCAAGCATTGGATTCGGCTCGTCTTCGGGTGTGTCTTCACCCTCACCTTCGGTGTCGTCCAGGAACGGATTCCCACTTCCCTGATAGGTGGAGGTTTCCTCAGAAGTCCGATCTGAACTGCTTAACAGTCCGAGCTCACGAAGGCGATCGGCAACGTTGCTCCCGCGAGGGGAGGCTCGGCTGTATTCCGCCGCAATTCGCGTGCCCTGCGTGTCGTGGAAATCCTCCATCGAGTCGAACTCCGTCGGCTCCGTGCCGGCTATGAAGATCTCGTCGACTGTTGCACCCCGATAGTCCTCAGTCGGCAGCAGACCGGTCTCACTGGTGATGGTAACCTCCACGATTCCAGGCGGGCGTTCAAACTCGCGCGGCGGCAGGTTCTCGTGGATCTCCTTCATGTACCAGGCCCAGATTGGCCCGGCCGTCTGGGCGCCGGTTTGGTTGGTCCCGAGACTGTTCGTTCCGCCTCTGTCAAAGCGAAGCCATACCGCGGTTGTCATGTATGGGGAGAATCCGACCGTCCAGGCGTCCGACCAGTTCTGAGTGGTTCCGGTCTTGCCGGCCATTGCCATGTCGCCGAACCCGCCCACGAGAAGCCTGCGATTTCGCAGGGTTCCGAACTCAACCGTACTCTGCAGAATACTGGTCATAATGTAGGCGGCTTGAGGACTGATGATCTGTGCTTCGTCCCCCTTGCGGATCAGCTGCTGAGCCACCTCTCTGGCCGGATTGAGGATTTCGGTGCCGCGACGATCTTCAATAAATCTGACGGAGATGGGCACCACCTCCCGCCCACCGTTGGGGAAAGTTGCGAATGCCCTGGCCTGAAGGAGAGGGCTGAGTGAGACGGTCCCGAGTCCAACCGGGTAGCGCGGTTCAAAGCCGCGTTCGGCCATCTCGGTCTCGTTCAGACCGAGCAACCTGCCGGCATTGTTCAGCGCATCGGCAAACCCTATATCGTCGAAGACTTTCAGGGAGACGACGTTCATACTGGTTGCGAGAGCGTATCTGACCCGGGTTGGGCCCCGCCACTCGCCGTTGTAGTTCTC
>DAOWMR010000296.1 GCA_030642995.1 Spirochaetales bacterium | reverse complement strand
TCGATGAGCACCGACCACGGTTGCCGGTAAAACGGCCCGCCGGGAGCAACCACTCGCTGTGCAACCTGATCGCTGAAGAACCGCTCGGCGGCCTCCGCCGACAGCCCGGGCACACCGTCCACGATGTAGACATCAACAATCGACACACCGCGAATTGAATACCCGGCCGAGCGCACGGCGTCCTCAATGGCCATCCGGCGGCCGTCGGTTATGTCGGACTTCGTGGCGACGTGGACCCGCATGATTGTGGGCAGAATAGCAAATCAACCCGCACCTGTCGCGGAGTAATTGAGGTATGGCATAATTGGAGATTATTTGATATGTTTTCGCGATCAGTCGCAGCTGCGGCTGATGAGAACGAGCAAAGAATAGAGTTGGACTTGCATCCGTGGCATACTTTGATCCCGGTAGTGTGATCTGGGAACTCAAAAGCACAGAAAAATTCGACGCAATCCGTGAGATCATTACTCAGGCGCGGACCTTCACAGAGCATCCCGGTCTGGACGTAGATGCGTTCGCCGAGAAGGTGGTGGAACGGGAACGCCTTCAATCAACGGGTTTCGGACACGGTGTGGCGGTGGCTCACGGCCGCACCGACCAGGTCTCGTCGCCGAGGATCGTCCTTGGCGTTTCTCGATCCGGAATCGATTTCGACGCAGTTGACGGCGAGCCGGTGCACTTGATCTTCATCGTCGCCAATCATCCTGATCAAGAGGTGGACTACCTGCATATTCTGTCAACGCTGGTTGGCATGGTCAGGGATGAGATGTTTCGCAGGGAGATACTGACCTGCCACCATGAGTCGGACGTACGACGGAAGCTATGTGCCGTGTTCGAGGTGCTGCTCAAACGGAACCGGCTGAGATACGCCAGCTAGCCACTCGAGCAGTAACCGGTCAGATCCAGGGTGGCAAAGTAGTCGCGCAAGGTCTCCGCTCTGCGAATGGGTCGCACCGACCCGTCGGCCTGGAGGAGCAACTCGGCGCTTCGCAGCTTGCCGTTGTAGTTGAACCCCATTGAATGACCGTGGGCGCCGGTGTCGTGAATCACAGCCAGGTCCCCTGGCTCCATGCGCGGCAGCTGCCGGTCAATCGCAAACTTGTCGCTATTCTCGCAGAGGCTCCCGGTAACGTCATAGCATTCGGTGGCCGGTTCGCCTTCCTTCCCGAGCACCGAAATGTGGTGGTAGGCGCCGTAGATCCCCGGTCTCATGAGATTGGCCATGCTGGCATCAAGCCCCACGTAGCGCTTGTAGGTATCCTTGATATGACGCACTCGTGACACGAGATAGCCGTGAGGGCCGGTGACCACACGACCGTTTTCCATGAAGATCCGCACCGGGTCCAATCCCGCCGGCTTCAGAACGGCGTCGTAGAGCTTCCGCAGGCCTTCGGAGACACGCCGCAGGTCCACCGCATCCTGATCCGGACGGTACGGGATCCCGACGCCCCCACCGAGGTTGATGAACGAAATCCGTATCCCGGTCTGGTCCAGTACCTCAACCGCGAGCTCAAAGAGGATCTTCCCGGTCTCAACGAAGTAGTCCGGGTTAAGCTCATTGCTCGCGACCATCGTGTGCAGTCCGAACTCGCGGGCCCCGAGTTCCTGTGCTCGCGGGTAACCCGCGATGATCTGCTCGCGGGTGAACCCGTACTTGGCGTCTTCCGGCCGGCCGATGATGACGTTGCCGCCTTTGAGCGAGCCCGGGTTGTAGCGCATGCACACACGTTCCGGCAGGCCGATGTGGTCGTGCAGAAAATCGATGTGTCCGTAATCGTCAAGGTTGATAATTGCTCCGAGGTCCACGGCCCGGGCAAATTCCTCAACGGGGGTGTCGTTGGAGGTGAACATGATGTCATCGCCCGGCGTTTTCAGATACTCGGCAAGGGCCAATTCCGCCAGGGAGGAACAGTCAAACCCCATCCCTTCCTCGGCCACGATTGCCATCACCGACGGATTCGGGAGAGCCTTGACGGCGAAGTAGTTCTTGAACCTGCCCGGCACCCAGTCAAACGCCGCGTTCATGGCACGCGCGGTGGCACGGATGCCCGCTTCGTCATAGATGTGGAACGGCGTCGGGTACTGCTCGGAAAGCCGCTCGATGAGATCCCGGTCGAACGGTAGGCGCTTCTCGGTCATGGAGCGAAGAGTAGCCATTGAGCGGGTGCGGGGTCAATGAGGAGCCTCTTTGAGGCTCCTCGGTAAAGTCGGAGGCGCCTCGGTAAAGTCGGCGGGGAGGCTCCGCGGTGAAGTCAGCGGGGTGTGGGGTGCCGGGCTAACTGAGTGAACCCGAGAGCATCGCCTCTGTACTCTTCTTCTCCGCTTCCATGTTATCCGCCAACCTGCCGTACTCTTCAGACATTCCGGCGTTGTGCAGATGGCTGCCGGGGGAACCATAGATTCGGGCCAGGACCCGTGCCCGCCTGATCTCGAGATCGAAATCTGTGCTCTTGTCGGAATCGTAGATGCAATCCGGGTGGTGCGGCTGGATACCATCATTCAGCGAAGTAAGGAGTTCGATGGCTTTGTTTTCATCCTTTTCGCAGCCGACGCCTTCCAGATAGTTGAGTCCTAGTCTGATAGCTGCTGACTTCACCCCTGTTTCCGCCGCTCTGTCCAGCAGGAGGTTGATGAACTTCAGATCCTCCGGACCGACGCTGTCCGGTTTGAAGATCTCGGCCAGGCGTAGATGGTAGCTCACCTGTTTTTGCTGAAGATTGGCCAGGTCGCAGTAGAACAGGGCCTGAGTGTGGTCCTTGTGAACGGCTGCAGCCTTGGCCAGGGCGGACACTTTCGGAGGGTATTCAGTTTCAGTTATGCCGGCATGGAGCGCCGCTATTTGCAGGGAGGATTCGGCCGAACCATACCACGAAGCTTTCCTCGCACAGGTATATCCTTCATCGGCTTTGCCTTGTTCCAGGAACATTTCAACAAGCATTTCACAGGAGAACTCGGATCCCGCATCGGCAGCCTGTCTCAGATATTTTTCAGCCCGCTGCGGATCCTTGAGGTTCAGGTCCTCAGGAGGGGCGCCAAGAGCGGCCGCCAGCTTCGCACCGACTTGTGCTTCGCTGTTGTGAATAACTCCATCATCCACCAACTCCGGCGGGAAGTGCGCTCCTCTACCATCGTGGCAGCTTCTTCCGGCCAGGGCCGCTGCCGGGGCAAAACCCAAATCCGCGGCTTCCAAAAACAGACGGTGTGCTTTCACGGAATCACTGGGCAGCCCCTCAATGTTGGAAAGCTGCAGAATTCCCAACAGATACACTGTGTATCCGGTTTTGCGCCCCGCCTGGTATCCCCGCTGCAGGAGTGAATGTGATTTCTTCAGGTCCCTGTTCAGGATCGGGCCGAAATAGCAGATTCCCAGGAAATCTTCACGGCTTATCTTTCTTGCTTCTCCCAAGGCAATGAACTCCTGAAGGCGCCCAAAGCCCCACTGCTTCCTCTCTCGTTCGCCGTAAGCACTGCCGAGGATATCCAGATAGTCGGCGGGATCCTCGGATGCGAATATGGTGTCGAGCATTTTTGGGATAATGGCTGGATTGTTTTCGATGGATACGTTGTAACACTTCCTTATTGCCACTCTGCATCGCAACGCCGGGGAGGGCAGGAGCTTCAGGAAAGTGTGGCGGGATCTTGCCGCTCCACCACTGAGATAGTCACCCATGGCTTCCGCTGCAGAGTTGGATCCAAGGGTGAGAGCCTTTGCCAGCAAATCGAGTGCCTTCTGGGGATCTCCATGTTCAGCATGATATTCCGCCAGAACGTCGCAGGCAGATTCATTTCCACCATCCGCCGCAAGTTTCAGGAGAGGGACAGCTCTTTCAATATCGATTTCAGTCGTGACGTCATCGGGATATGGGCTGAAGCCCAATACAGCCGCTTTCTCATCCCGATAGTGGAGAAGCCCGTTCAGCTGCTTACTGAAACCCGGCACTCCTTTGAGCAATTGATAACCTGCGGTGAAGGCGGCTTCATTGTTGCCCTTTTCGGCGGCTTTCAGACAGCACTCAAGACCGGTCTGCATGTTTTC
Organism: Spirochaetales bacterium; assembly: GCA_030642995.1. Classification (GTDB taxonomy): domain Bacteria; phylum Spirochaetota; class Spirochaetia; order DSM-27196; family SLST01; genus JAHOYX01. The sequence goes on along the minus strand of DAOWMR010000296.1, from coordinate 223 downwards.
CGGTCTGTCGTCGTACTTCAAATAGTGCAAAATTGCCAGGTTGTACAGGCTGGAAGCATACATGGAATCAGGATTCAGCCCGGACAGAATCTCCATGGCGAGGTCATATTGCTTGACTTCGGAAATGAGCCAATTCGCAGCCTGGACTTCCTTTGGCTCGAGTATGCGCCCATCTGCTCTTCTCAGGAAATTCAGGATGTCGGATTCACTGTTTCCAGGCTCC